>DYIH01000214.1 GCA_020723785.1 Thermaerobacter marianensis | reverse complement strand
CCGCCGCGGCGGGCGGCCTGGCGCCGCCGGGTGACACCGTGGCCGCCGACGGCAAGCTGCAGGTGGAAGTGGCCTACTGGAACAAGAAGCTGAACCTTACCGACTCGCTGTCCTCGGACGACGTGTCGAGTTTCGTCTACGACCGCTCGACCGGGCTGCAGTTCGGGCGCATCTCGTTCACGTATGGCGGCGCCACCGTCTCCGGCTACCTGGACAACCGCCGGACCGGGCCCAGCGGTGAGAGCGGGGTCATCTACGGGTGGAGCAGCGCTCTGGCCCGTTTCCAACCCTTCGCCACGGCCTGCTGGCGCTGCCACAGCACCCGGTAGAACAAAGGCTGTTTGCGAGGCGGCACAACGCTCCTCCTGTCCCGCTCAATCCTTCAACCAGTACCTGGCGATCTTGGCCACCGCCTCGGCGCGGGTGGTCCGCGCCCCGGGTGCCAGGAGCATGGCCGTCTTGCCCCGCATGATGCCTTCGTTGATCGCCTGGGCCAGGCCGCGCCGGGCCCAGGCGGATACGGCGCCGCCGTCGCTGAAGTTGGCGAGCACCTGGCCGGCCGCTTCGTCCGTCAACCCCGCCCTCCCCGCGGACTCCAGGGCACGCGCCAGCATGGTCGCAACCTGCTCGCGCGTCACCGGGTCGTCGGGCCGGAAGGTGCCGTCGTCGTAACCGGTGATGATGCCGGCCTTCACCGCCGCCCCCAATTCCTCGTGATACCAGCCGGCGGTGCTTACGTCGGAGAAACCCAGCGGCTCCCGCGCCGCGGGCAGGCCCATGGCACGCACCAGCATCGAGGCGAACTGGGCCCGCGTCACCGGGTCGTCGGGCCGGAAGGTGCCGTCGGCCAACCCCTTCGCCACCTGCTTGGAGGCCATCAACTCCGCTTCGCCACGCGCCCAGTGCCCCTTCATGTCAGGGAACGAGACACTCATTTCCCCCAGCACGTAGCGTCCGGCCCCCGCGGTTGTTGGACCACTTGCCGTTGAGGAAGGTGAGCCGGCCATCGACCTCCACCCTGAAAACGCCGACCCTGGACGGGTTGACGCCCCCGGCCAGGTCGTCCTCCTCCAATCCGACCGCGATGGTGACGGACCGGGAGGGCTCGCTCCCCGCTCCGCTCTCCTCCACCCTGTACTCGAAGCCCCTGCCCACGGCTCGGAAACCGCCGGGCGGCTTGGCCGTCGCCAGCAGCCGGCCCACCTCCTCGCCGGACAAGGGTACGACGCTCAGCCTGGCGGAGCCGGAGGGCGCCCGGCCGGAGGTGACGATCGCCCCCCGCTCGCCCACGGCCACGAACCGGCCGGCGCCGAACGTCACGCCCCTGAGCCAGTCCGCCGTCCCCGAGATCTGCGCCGTCCAGGCCAGCCCGTCCGGTGAGGTCAGGACCTGGCCGTGTTCGCCCACCACGACGAACCGACCCTCGCCGTAGGCGATGCCGGAGAGGAAACCGCCGGTTCCGGCGGGGAGCGCCGTCCAGGTGAGGCCGTCGGCGGAGGTCAGGATGGCGCCGCGCTCGCCCACGGCGACGAAGAGGCCGTTGGCATAGGCGACCGCCGGCAGCCAATCCGAGGTCCCGGAAACCCGCGCCGTCCAGTTCACGGCATCCGTGGAGGTCAGGATCTCCCCATCCTCGCCCACCACCGCGTAACGGCCGCCGCCGTAAACGGCTCCGTAGACCACGCCCTTCAGCCAGTTCGCCGTGCCGGAGTCCCGCGCCGTCCAGTTCAGCCCGTCCTCCGAGGTGAGAATGGCGCCCTGCCGGCCCACCGCCACGAAGCGGCCCCCGCCGTAGGTGACCCCCTTCAGCCAACTGGTGGTGCCGGATTTCCGGGCCGTCCACCTGACGCCATCCTCGGACGTCAGGATCGCCCCCTGCTCGCCCACCACCACGAAACGGCCCTCGCCGTAAGCCACCGCCGAGAGCCAGTAGGGCGTCCCCGACCTGACGATGGACCAGGTTTCACCGTCCCTGGAGGTGAGGATCGTGCCCTGGGCGCCCACGGCCACGAACTGGCCTCCGCCGTATCCCACGCCCCACAGGGGATGATTCTGTGGGGAAACGGCGGGCGGGCGCCAGTCCAGAGGCGCCGCCGCCACCCCGGCCGCCGGCAGCAACAGGCCGAACATAAGCAACAGGATCAGGTGGCCAAGGGCGCCTCCACGCTTGTTACGCTCTTTCCGGGACATGTCTCTCCGCCCCTTTCTCCCGATAAACATTATCGTACAACAGAGCCTGTCGCACAAAGGTGGGGCCGCCCAAAAACGCTCCACCGCGATGGTGAAAACGCCGGCGCATCGGCGCTTCCCAGCTCACGGTTGGGAAGCGACGCGCAGGGTTGCGAAACCGTAACTGGAGCGGTTGCCGGCGTTGTCCACGGCATAGTAGGTGACGACGTGCACCCCTTCCGCCTGGATCACGAACGGCGCCTCGTACTCCTGCCAGGCCCCGCCGTCCACCCTGTACCGCACGGACGCGACCCTGGAGGCGCTCGATCCGGCGTCGTCGGCGGTCAGCAGCACCGTGGCCTCGGACGCGCACTTCCCGCCCCAGCCGACCTTGCACCGCACCTCGTGGGTCACCTGGGGCGGCACAGCGTCGGGCTGGTTGCGCCGGAATCTGTGCACCCGGTCGTTGCCGGGGTCTGTCACGTACACCTCGTCTCCGTTCGCCGTCACCGCCAAACCGTGGGGGCTGTCGCCGCCGGCGAAGCGGCCTGGGCTCTCTCCGACAGCCCCCCACAGGGCGAGCACCTCCCCGCCGTCCGCGGTCAACTTCTGCACCCGGTGGTTGCCGGCATCGGCCACGTAGACGTTGCCGGCGGCGTACAACCGTACGGCGCGCGGGTTGCGGAACCTGCCGGGGGCCGCCCCGGCGCCGCCGATCTGCCGGACGAGGGAGACGCGGCGGCGCGAGACGCGAAACACCTGCAGGCGATGATTCCCCGCATCCGCCACGTAGATCGACCGGTCGGGCCCGACGGCCACGCCCTGAGGCGATCGGAAATAGCCCGGCTCGGCGCCGGCTCCGCCCCATTTCCTCGTAAAGGCGTAGCGGCCGTCCGCCCCGCGAGCGAATGCCTGAATACGGTTGTTGCCGGCATCGGTGATATACACATGGCCACGCTCGTCGACGGCCACGTCGGCAGGACGGTTGAATTCCCCGTCGCCGGCTCCGGCCGTCCCGTCCCCGCCGTTGCGGCCCCACTTGTGTTGTTGCTCACGCTCTTTGGCCACCGTCGTCCCACATAGATTGGCCGGTT
>DYIH01000001.1:29281-32658 GCA_020723785.1 Thermaerobacter marianensis | reverse complement strand
CGGAGATCAACCTTCGCTCCAAGGAGGAACAGTTGAAAAAGCTCACGATCCGCTCGCCTGCGGACGGCGTCGTGGTGGCCCTCAATGTCCAGGTGGGGGACCGGGTGGTCGCCGGGGCGCGGGCGGCGGGCGGCAATACGACCGGCGGCGGCGCGGGAGGAGAACTGGCCGCCGTCGCCGCGGGCGAAACGGCCGTCCTGCTCTCGGCGATGGACACCGTGTCCCGCAAGATGACCCTGTTCCTCGGGGCCATCGCGGGGTCTCCCTCCTGGTGGGGGGCATCGGCATCATGAACATCATGCTGGTCTCGGTGACCGAGCGTACCCGCGAAATCGGCATCCGCATGGCCGTTGGCGCCAGGCCCCGCGACATCCTCGGGCAGTTCCTCATCGAATCGGTGCTCCTGAGCCTGATGGGCGGCGTCATCGGCGCCGTCCTCGGGGTTGCTTCGGCCCGGTGGGTCGGCGGGTTGATGGGGTCGCCGGCCGTCCTGTCGCCCGCCGCCGTCCTGGCGGCCCTGGGCTTCGCCTTCACCGTCGGCCTTTTCTTCGGTGGTTACCCAGCCTGGCGCGCCTCGCAGATGGCCCCATCGTCGCGCTGCGGCACGAGTGATTCAGCGAACTGAAGGAGAGATTCGTCTTGGAGATACATCCGATGCTCGTCCATTTCCCCCGCCATTCGCCGACCGGGTTGGCCCAGCCCGGTTTGCCGACCGCCACCGGCACGCGCAGGACCGGTTTACCGTCCCGGAACAGGGTCAGACGCCGGGTGGAGATGTCGATGACGATGTGCGGCCCGGCGCCTGTCCGCCAACGGGGTTCAGGCCAGTCCCCCGCCGTGGGGGCCGATGCCGGCACGGTCAGCCGGCGCCTGGCCGCGGTGAGGGGAGGGGGTTCCCGTTCGGGAAAGCAGGCAGCCCGGGCGGCGGCCCGGTAGGCCAGCCGGTCCGAGCGGCTTTCTCCGTCCCGCTGTCCCGGTGTCAGCAGCAGAAATGCCGTAACGATGAGACACAAGATTCCCAGGGCTCCACGCGGCAGCCTTGACACGGAACCCGGACCCACCCGCATCGCCCCCGCGGCCAATTGTATGCCTCGCTCTCGCTTTCCAACCATGTTGCCGGCAGGGCCGGTCGGCGCCGGTCGGGAGCGGGTGGACATGTCGGGCCGGGAAACGGGAGTGGGTCGACGCGGGCCGACGGGGCGTGGCGGTCAGCCTTGGTAGACTTCCGGCTTCAGAACGCCGATGTAAGGAAGGTTGCGGTAGCGTTCGGCGTAGTCCAGGCCGTAGCCGACGACAAAATGATCGGGGATGCGGAAGCCGACGTAGTCGACGGGGACATCCACCTTGCGGCGGTCGGGCTTGTCCAGGAAGGCGCAGATTCTCAGGCTGGCCGGGCGGCGGGCCAGGAGGTTCTCGCGCAGGTAGTGGAGGGTGAGGCCGGAGTCGACGATGTCCTCCACCACGAGCACGTGGCGCCCGGCGATGCCTTCCTCCAAGTCCTTGAGGATGCGCACGGCTCCCGAGGACCGGGCGCCGGAGCCGTAGCTGGAGACGGCCATGAAGTCCAGGCGCAGCGGCCGGTCGATGCGGCGGAGGAGGTCGGCGGCGAAGGGCGCCGCCCCCTTGAGGATGCCGACGAAGTAGATCTCCAAGCCCGCGTAGTCGGTGTTGATGGCCGCCGCCAGCCCCTCCCCCCGGGCGGCGATCTCGGCCTCGCTGAAGAGGACCTCCTGGACGTCGGGGTGCGGGGGCTGCCGTGACGGGGTGGACACTGTTATTCCCCCAGCCGGACGGCGGTGCCGGCGGCGGTGACCATCAGCATCCCGTCGCGGATGACCTCATAGTCCAGGTCGATGCCGACCACGGCGTTGGCGCCCAACTGGCGGGCCTGGTCGGCCATCTCGTCGAGGGCGATCTGGCGCGCCCTGACGAGCTCGTTTTCGTAAGCCGCGGCCCGGCCGCCGATGACGTCGGTGACCGTGGCGAACAGGTCGCGGACGATGTTGGCGCCCATGATCGCCTCGCCGGTTACGATGCCCAGGTATTCCGCGATGGACCGCCCTTGGACCTCCGGGGTTGTCGTCAGGATCATCCCGCCACTCCGTTCTCCGATGGATTCCCTCAGGAGCGTGTTGCGAAAAGGGGCGGCCACTTTCGACATCCCCCACCGGGGGGTGCGAAGCGCCACAAGCCATGTATATCGCCCCGCTGGCCCTGGAGATTCGGGGCTGGCTACGTAGCGGCCGCCCCACCAGCGTCGTCGATATCGGGATCTCGCAACGCGCTCCCGGAAACTGAACGGGCGGATAATTCGACGTCCCTGTCCCGATTCCTACCGGTGGGCGGGCGCCGTTGCGTATTTCAGGTGTGGATCTCGACACGGGTCCCGGCGGGGAGGTTCTCGTATATCCAGCGGGCGTCCTCCAGGCTCAGGCGGACGCAGCCGTGGGAGGCCGGCTGACCAAGGCGCGCCGCTTCTTCCGGGATAATGCGCCTGTGGCGGTCGGTGGGGACGCTGTGGAAAAGGTATTCCCCCCGGTTGAGGAAGGACACCCAGTAGAACCCACCCTGCTTGTACTTCTCGCTGAAGAACCATTCGCCGCGGTTTTCCAGTCGGAAGCTGCCCTGGGGCGTCGGCTTGTCAGGCGTTCCGGTGGAGGCGACCATCTCCCGGATGACCTCGGCTTCCTTCCTAACCCTGACCCGCTGCTGCGCCAGGTCGACCTCGATCCAGACCTCGTCCGGCTGGGGCGGCCCGGCCGGGACGAAAACCGGCTCCGGCGCGGAGGCGGGGGGAACCCGAGCCGGGAGCGCGGCCTCGCCGCCCGCCTCCTGGGGCGGGGCGGCTGGGGCGCTTCGAGCCGCTGGCGCCGCCGGACCGGCGACCTGCGCGCCGCCGGAGGAGGGCGCCGCCGGCGGGCGGCCGGGCTGAGCGCCGGATGGCGCCGCCGCGGCTGAGGGACGGCCGGCGTTGGCCGAAATGGGGATGGCCGCCAGGCCGGGCAGCCACGGCACGACGGCGAGGGCTCCGGTGCAGGCCAGGCGTCGCAGGAAGGGGCGGATACCGGGAAACAGCACGGTGACCACGCTTTCCGAAGGTGGGGTGGCGGCTTTTCACCGCCGTCTGTAACATTTAAACTAATAAACGTCCGGGCGCGGCGGTTTATGACGCCGGTCCGGTGAGCCGAAAGGGGTCGGGCCTGTTGTCTCCGGAGAACCAGGAAATGATCGCCGTCATCGACTTCGGCGCCCAGTACGGTCAGCTCATCGCCCGCCGCGTCCGGGAGGCCAGCGTTTACTGCGAGGTCTTTCCGCCTGCCGTCAGCGCGGCCGACCTGGCGGCTCGCCGGCCGCGGGGGATCATCTTCACCGGCGGG
>DYIH01000001.1:0-29271 GCA_020723785.1 Thermaerobacter marianensis | reverse complement strand
CCCCCGACGCGCCCCGCGTCGACCCGGGGGTCTTCGGCCTGGGTGTGCCCGTCCTGGGCATCTGCTACGGGATGCAACTGACCGCCCACGTCCTGGGCGGGCGCGTGCGTCCGGCCGACCGCCGGGAGTATGGCAAGACCGGCCTGGATGTGTTGCCGGCCGCGAGCGCGGACGGGATCTTCAACGGCCTGCCGTCCCGGATGGACGTCTGGATGAGCCACGGGGACCACGTCGAGGAACCGCCCCCGGGTTTCGTGGTGCTGGCCCGCACGGCCAACACGCCGGTGGCGGCCATGGGCGACCCGGAACGCCGCATCTACGGCGTCCAATTCCACCCCGAGGTGGTGCACACGCCGCTGGGGAGGGAGATTTTGCACAACTTCCTGTACCGTGTGTGCGGTTGCCACGGTACGTGGACGATGGCCTCATTCGTCGAGGAGGCGGTGGCCCGCATCCGCGAGCGGGTGGGGGAGGGCCGCGCCGTCTGCGCCCTCTCCGGCGGCGTCGATTCGGCGGTGGCGGCCGCCCTGGTCCACCGGGCTATCGGCGACCGGCTCACCTGCATCTTCGTGGACCACGGCCTGCTGCGGCTGGGCGAGGCGGAGAAGGTGGAGCGCACCTTCCGCGACGGGATCGGCCTGAACTTGATCGCCGTCGACGCCGGGGCACGGTTCCTCGAACGCCTGGCGGGCGTCGCCGACCCGGAGCAGAAGCGGAAGATCATAGGGGCGGAGTTCATCCGTGTCTTCGAGGAGGAGGCGCGGCGGCTGGGCGAGGTGGAGTTCCTGATCCAGGGCACCCTCTACCCGGACGTCATCGAGAGCGGCGTTTCCCTCACCGGTGCCGCCGGAGGCGGCGTTTCGGCCAACATCAAGAGCCATCACAACGTGGGCGGGCTGCCCGAGGACATGCGGTTCAAGCTGATCGAGCCCCTGCGGGAACTCTTCAAGGACGAGGTGCGCCGGGTGGGCAAGGAACTGGGCCTCCCGGACGAGGTGCTCTGGCGCCAGCCGTTCCCCGGGCCGGGCCTGGCGGTGCGCATCATCGGCGAGGTCACGCCGGAGCGGGTGGCCGTACTGCAGCGGGCCGATGCGGTGGTCCTGGAGGAGATCAAGGCCGCCGGCCTGTACCGCGACATCTGGCAGAGCTTCGCCGTCCTGACCGGCCTGCGCAGCGTGGGCGTGATGGGCGACGAGCGCACGTATGGTTACACCGTGGCCGTGCGGGCCGTCGTCAGCCACGACGGGATGACCGCCGACTGGGCGCGCGTCCCCTACGAGGTGCTGGAGCGGATCTCCAGCCGCATCGTCAACGAGGTGCCCCAGGTGAACCGGGTGGTCTACGACATCACTTCCAAGCCCCCGGCCACCATCGAATGGGAATAGGAATCCGCCGGAGGGAGCCATTGACGCGGTGGAGCCGGTCTGGTTTGACCACTATGAAGAAGGGGTGCCGCGGGAGGTCGAAGTCCCGCCTCTTATCCTTCCCGAGATCCTGGCCCAAACGGCCCGCCGCCACCCGGACCGCACGGCCATCCTCTTCTACGGGGGCCGTCTGAGCTACGCCGCCCTGGATCGGGATGCCAACCGCTTTGCCAACGCCTTGGTCCGCCTCGGCATCCGGCCCGGTGACCGGGTGGCCCTCCACCTTCCCAACTGCCCGCAATTCGTCATCGGGCTCTACGGCGCCCTGCGGGCCGGCGCCGTGGCCGTGGCGGTCAACCCGCTGTACCACGGTGAGGATCTGGCCTTCATCCTTCGCGACGCCGGCGCGCGGGCGGCGCTGACCCTGTCCAAGCTCCATCCCAACCTGGCCGCCGTGCGGAACGAAACCCCGGATCTGGAACACGTCATCGTCACCCGCATCCACGACTACTTTCCGTGGAAATTGCGCCTCCTTTTCACCCTGTTCAAGGAGAAGAAGGAGGGCCACGCCTTCCCGCGGGGCGCGTCGGTGCTGGACTACCGGGCGCTGCTGGGACGCGAGGGGGCCGGGCCGCCGGGGGTGGCGCGGCAACCCGGAGACCTGGCTCTCCTGCAGTACACCGGCGGCACCACCGGCGCTCCCAAGGGGGCCATGCTCACCCACCGCAACCTGGTGGCCAACGTGGTCCAGGGGGAGGCTTGGCTGACCAGCCTGCAACCGGGGGGCGAGGTCTTCGGCTGCGCCCTCCCGTTCTTCCACGTCTACGGCCTGACGGTGGCCCTCAACATCCCCGTCCGCATCGGCGCCACGATGCTGCTCTTCCCGCAGTTCAACCCCCGCGAGGTGCTGGAGGGCCTGGCCCGCCACCGGGTGACCTTCTTTCCCGCCGTGCCGGCCATGTACGTGGCCATGAGCCACACGCGCGGCTTCGACGAATACGACCTGTCGTCGATCCGCCTCTACTTCTCCGGGGCGGCGCCCCTGCCGCCCGAGGTCAAGGCGCGCTTCGAGGGGCTGGCCGGCGGGCGCATCGTCGAGGGCTACGGGCTCTCGGAGGCCTCGCCCATCACCCACGCCAACCCCCTCTGGGGCCGCCAGAAGACGGGCAGCATCGGCCTGCCCTTCCCGGGCACCGAGTCCAGGATCGTCGACCTGGACGACCCGTCACGGGAGGCGGCGCCGGGGGAGGTGGGTGAGCTGTGCGTCCGCGGTCCCCAGGTGATGGCCGGGTACTGGAACCACCCCGACGAGACGGCCGCCGTCCTGCGCGACGGCTGGCTGCACACCGGCGACATGGCCCGCGCCGACGAGGAGGGCTACTTCTACGTCGTCGACCGCAAGAAGGACCTGGTCATCGTCGGCGGCTACAACGTCTACCCCCGCGAGATCGAGGATTTCCTCTATGAGCACCCCAAGGTGAAGGAGGCGGCCGTCGTCGGCGTGCCCCACCGCGTGCGCGGCGAGGTGCTGGCCGCGTACATCGTGCTGAAGGACGGCGAGACCGCCGACCGGGCGGAGATCATGGGCTACTGCCGCGAGCGCCTGCCGGCCTATAAGGTGCCGCGCAAGATCGAGTTCGTCGACGCCATCCCCAAGACGCTGGTCGGCAAGCCCCTGCGCCGGGTCATCCGGGAGCGGGAGGCGGCGGCCGGCGGGGTGGAGGATTGACCTTCCGGCCTGCAGGAGAAAATGGGTTCTTTCCAAAACGCGATCAATAGGAGGAAGAAGTTAGCGTATGGGCTCCATGGTATAATGCATTTGTTTCGGCTGTTCATGAACAGGTTGGCCAAGTCGGGAGGCGGGGGACAGGTGTCGGGAAAAGGCCGGCATGGCAAAGCGGGTATGATCCCTTTAGCCTTGGGTGTCGTGGTTGTGCTCGGCGCCGTCCTGATGCTGGTCACCGGTTGCGGAAAAGCTGCGCCCGCTGCCTCGGAGCGCGGGACGCCCCCGGCGGCGGAGCAGCCGCCGATCAGGCTGGACGACGCCCGGGTCGCCAGGGGCAAGGTGATCTACGAGGCCAGGTGCGCCGGCTGCCACGGTCGGGACGGCGTCGGCGAAAACCCGGCCAACCCCGTTGCCCCGGATGAACAGGGGCGATTCCCGGCGCCGCCCCTGGATGGTTCGGCGCACGCCTGGCACCACACGGACGAGGACCTCGCCAACTTCATCGCCGACGGTTCCCCGCGGAACCCAAGGATGAAGGCCTGGAAGACGGATCTGACGCGGGAGCAGATTCGGGACGTGGTGGAATACATCAAAAGCCTATGGGGGCCGGCCGAGCTGAATTGCCAGGGGCCGCGGCACATGGATCCTGACTGCTTCCGGGGCCATTGAGCACTCCGGCGACAACCGCCGGCACCGCCGCCATCCCGGCCACCGCACCGACCGTGGCACCGGCCTTCCCACCGCCAGCTGTCGCCACGGACGCTGAACTTGGTAAATGCGGTGTTGTTACGTGGGCGGCCTGTTGCTACGCTTGGTCATGGTCGTTCCGGGCGAGCACCGAAGCGAGGCGATGACGGTGACCGCCAGGATGCCGGCGATTATGGCCAGGGATGCCCCCACGGGCACCTTGTACCAGTCGGCGAGAACCATTTTGACGCCGACGAAGACCAGCACCGCGCTAAGTCCGACCTTCAGATAATGGAGCCGTTCCATGAGGTCGGCCAGGAGGAAGTAGAGGGCCCGCAAGCCCAGGATGGCGAAGATGTTGGACGTATAGACGATGAACGGATCCCTGGTGATGGCAAAGATCGCCGGGACGGAATCGATGGCGAAGACGACGTCCGTCGCCTCGATGCACACCAGGACCAGCAGCAGCGGCGTCGCGAAGCGTCGGCCGTCGATTCGGACGAGGAAATGGCCGCCGTGATACTCGGAAACGGACGGGACGAACCGCTGGAAGAGGCGGAAGAGGATGTTGCGTTCCGGATGTGGTTCCTCGTCCCGTTGGAGGAACAACTTGACCCCGGTCAGGATGAGGAAGCCGCCGAAGACGAAGATCATCCAGTGGAATTGCTTCAGCAGCGTGGCGCCGGCCAGGATGAAGGCGGCGCGCATGGTGATGGCGCCCAGTATCCCCCAGAAGAGGACGCGGCGCCGGTGGGCATGGGGCACGGCAAAGTAAGAGAAGACCACCAGGAAGACGAAGATGTTGTCGACGCTGAGGGAGTATTCGACCAGGTAGCCGGCGGTGAATTCCAAAGCCTTTTCCGTGCCGAACAGGAAGTAGATCACGACATTGAATAGAACCGCCAGGCTGATCCAAAACAGGGTCATCCGTAACGCCTGGCGGGGTCCCATGTCGTTCTGGCGGTTGAGCACGCCCAGGTCCAGGGCGAGAAGAACGAGTACGAGAAGCGTAAACCCCACCCACAGAAAGGGGGAACCCACGGTTTCCAACGGGAACTTGTCCCTCCAGTAGGCTAATCGAAAATTTCGAAGATCTCTTCAAAAAAGCGCTTTTTCTTGGGCTTGTGATATCCGTATTTATGGTGGTCGTATTTATGGTGGTCGTGGGACGGTTCGCGCTGCGGGTGGTCGCCGCCCCTGGCGGGAGAAGGATAGTCACGCTGCCGGGGCGCGTAGTCGTCGAAGTCCTCCCGGGAAGCCGCGATGATCTTTTCCAGCTCGCCCCGGTCCAACCAGACCCCCTTGCATTCGGGGCACACGTCGATGTGGACCCCACGCCGGTTGATCTCTCGCATCACCGCGTCGCACATCGGACACTTCATCAGCTTTTACCCCCCTGACGTTGGCGTGTTTTGCGCAACAAAAAACCTTTACGCCCCATGATTTGCTTGGTAGGCGCAAAGGTCTCGCTGACTCTCGATAGAGCGGACGGTCCGGGAAAATCCGTATTGACGGAACCGTCCCCCGGCGGAGGCTGCCGGGTAGCTACTCCCCTTTGAACTGGGGCTATTATAACCAGCCGACCTGTCGGAGTCAAGGCATACTCACCCGGTTGGCGCGGAATCGGTAGCCGTGCTACAATGGCCCGTGCTACAATGGCCGGGGTGCCTGCTCGGTGGGACGTTACACCGGGACGGACGAGGGGTGGGGGGCGCATGGCAACGCTTACGGTGGGGCAGGCGCTGGTGCTGGGCATCGTGCAGGGGGTGGGCGAGTTCCTGCCCATCTCGAGCACGGCCCACCTGGTCCTGACGCCCTGGTTCTTCGGATGGCCCGATCCAGGGTTGACCTTCAATGTGGCCCTGCACATGGGCACGCTCATGGCTGTGCTCGCTTTTTTCTGGCGAGAATGGCTCTCGCTGGTGGTCGACGGCCTCCTGAGGGGACGGCCGGACCAGCGGCGCCTCTTCTGGTATCTGGTCGCGGCATCGCTGCCCGGGGCGCTGGCAGGCTTGCTCTTGGAGGACGCGGCGGCCACCGTGTTCCGTTCGCCGCTGCTGATCGCCCTGGCCCTGATTGCGATGGGCTGGATGCTCTACTGGGCGGATGCCAGGCGCGGCCGTGGCGGGCTGGGCATCAACGGTATCGATATTGGGGCCGCCCTTGTCATCGGCCTCTCCCAGGCCGTGGCCATCGTGCCCGGCGTGTCCCGCTCCGGCGCCACGATGACGGCGGGCCTCCTGCGGGGGCTTGCGCGGGAGGCGGCGGCCCGCTTCTCGTTCCTGATGTCCATGCCGATCATTCTGGGCGCCGGCGTCCTGCAGGTCCGCAACCTGAGCGCGGCCGACCTGGCGTCGGCGTCGTTCTGGGCCGGGGTGCTGGCGGCGGCCGTGTCGGGCATACTGAGCATCGGCTTCCTGTTGCGCTACCTCCGGAACGGCAGCTTCCGGGTCTTTGCCTGGTACCGATTCGCCCTGGGGGTCCTGGTGATCCTGTTGGCCATCTCACGTGGCTAGAGGTGGGTTGTTATTGCGCAAGGATGTTGTGGAAAAGGCCTTCCTGTTGGCGGCCATCCTCCTAGTCTGGTGGGTTTTTTTTCGCGTGCTCCTGGCTCCCCTGACGCCGATCGTCCTCGGCTTCCTGGTAGCCCTGGCCGTGACGCCGCTGACGGCCCGGCTGGAACGGGTCATGCCGCGCGGGCTTGCGGCGGTGGTGTCCGTGGGGTTGGCCTTCCTCGTCCTCCTCGGCGGTGTCGCCTACCTGGGTCACCGGCTCCTGGCCGAGGTCACCGCCCTGGCCCGGAACTTCGACGGGCCGGCCTTTGCCCGCCTGATCCAGGACCTGATCCCCCCGCAACTGGCCCCCTGGGCCGGCGAGATAAGGACCAGGGTGGCGGAGGAAACGGTCAACGTCATCTCCGGCTCCGCCCACAAATTGTTGGAGTTCCTTGCCCATTTGCCCGAGACAGCCATCAGCGCCTTCGTCGCTCTGCTCGTCGCCTACTACTTCGCCAAGAACCTACCCGACTACTGGGAGGGTTTCCTCCGCGGGTTCACCCCGGTCTGGCAGATGCGGCTAAAGGCGGCGGTGGTGCGGGCGCGCCGGTCCTTCGTCGGCTACCTCCTGGCCCAGGGAGCCCTGGGGGTGATCACCTTCGTAATCACCGTGGCGGTGCTGGCCTGGTTCGGCGCGCCCTACGCCCTGACCCTGAGCGGCCTGGCGGCCGTCAGCGAGATGATCCCGAAGATCGGGGCGACCGTATTTTTCGTCCCCTGGATTGCTTACCTGTTCCTCAGCGGCGAAGCGACGCTGGGCTACGCGGTCCTGGCGATATTCACCGTCGTCGGCCTCCTCCGGCGGTACATCGAGCCCGAGATCTGGGGCCACCACGCGGAAATCTCGCCCCTGGCGATCATCGTCTCCATGCTCGTGGGGTTGGAGGCAGCCGGCTTTCTTGGGGTCTTCCTGGGACCCCTGATCTGGTCGGTGAGCCTGGCGTTGATCGATGATGCGCATCTCACGGAAGAATCGTGAGGGATGCGCCATGGTAACCGTTTCGTGCTATCATGGGAACCGTGAAGGGTGACGTTCCATGTCCGTGAAGCAGAATAATGGTCAGCCCCTCGTGGGTGTCGTCATGGGCAGCGACTCCGACCTGCCGGTGGTCAAGCTGGCCCTGGACGTCCTCGACGAGTTCGGCGTGTCCTACGAGGCGCGCATCCTCTCGGCTCACCGCATCCCCGACGTGCTGGCCGAGTGGGCGCGCGGTGCGGAGGCGCGCGGACTGCGGGTGATCATCGCCGCCGCCGGCGGGGCGGCCCACTTGCCCGGCTTGGTGGCCGCCCATACGGCCCTCCCGGTCATCGGCGTGCCCATCAAGGGCCGTACCCTGGACGGGATGGACGCCCTGCTGGCCATCGTCCAGATGCCGCCCGGCGTGCCGGTGGCCGCGGTGGCCATCGACGGCGCCCGCAACGCCGCCCTGCTGGCGGTCCAGGTCCTGGCTGCGGCCGACCCCGAGCTGCGGCGGCGGTTCGCCGAGTTCAAGGCCGAACAGGCCCGGGCCGTGGCCGAGAAGGATGCGCGCCTGCGGGAGCTGGGCGCCCATCGGTACCTGGGCGCCACACCGGATAGAGCGGGTGGAGCCATGGCGAACGCCATGCTCGACAAGCCCGGCGGGACAAAGGTGGGGCCGCGGTGATCGAACGCTACACCCGCCCGGAGATGGGCCGCGTCTGGAGCCCGGAGAACAAGTACCGCAAGTGGCTGGACGTGGAGGTCTACGCCTGCGAGGCATGGGCCGAGCTGGGGGTGGTCCCCCGCGAGGCGGTCGAGGAGATACGCGCCAAGGCCCGGGTCGACGTCCGGCGCATCCTGGAGATCGAGGCGGAGATCCACCACGACGTGGTGGCTTTCACCACCTCGGTCTCGGAACAGGTGGGGGAGGCCGCCCGCTATGTCCACTACGGCCTGACCTCCAACGACGTCGTCGACACGGCCCAGTCGGCCCTGCTCAAGGAGGCCGCCGAACTGCTCATCGCCGGCGCGGGGCGGCTGGCCGCCGCGTTGAAGGAACAGGCCCGCCGCCACAAGGACACCGTCCAGATGGGCCGCACTCACGGTGTCCACGCCGAGCCGATCACGTTCGGGTTGAAGATGGCGCTCTGGTACGCCGAGATGCAGCGGAACATCGACCGGTTGCGTCGTGCCCGCGACGTGATCGCCGTCGGCAAGCTGTCTGGTTCCGTCGGCACGTACGCCAACGTGGAGCCCTTCGTTGAGGAGTACGTCTGCCGCAGAATGGGGTTGAGCCCGGCGCCGGTTTCCAACCAAGTGCTGCAACGCGACCGGCATGCCGAGTTCATGGCCCACCTGGCCGTCGTCGCCGGCTCGCTGGAGAAGTTCGCCACCGAGATCCGCGGTCTGCAGAAGACCGAGGCCCGCGAGGTCGAGGAGCCCTTCCGCGCCAGACAGAAGGGCTCGTCGTCGATGCCCCACAAGCGCAACCCGGAGAAGTGCGAGCGCGTCTGTGGCCTGGCCCGCCTGATCCGCGGCTACGCCCTGTCCGCTTTCGAGAACCAGGCCCTGTGGCACGAGCGGGACATCTCCCACTCGTCGGTGGAGCGGGTCATCCTGCCCGACGCCACGATCGTCCTGGACTACATGCTGGCGATGATGGCCGGCATCATCGAGGACCTGCACGTCTATCCCGAGAACATGCGGGCCAACCTGGAGCTGACGGGCGGCCTGATCTTCTCCCAGCGGGTGCTGCTGGCCCTGGTGGCAAAAGGCATGAGCCGGGAGGATGCCTATCGCGTCGTGCAGACGGCGGCCATGGAGGCCTGGGGCGCCGCCGGGCCCGGGGCGGTGCGGGCGACCACGGGCGCGGCAGGCGGCGCGGCCGGGCCGGCCGGCCACGGGCGGACGAAGACCTTTCGCGAGCTGATCGCCGCCGACCCGGAGGTGCGGCGGCTGCTGACGCCCGAGGAGCTGGCCGGCTGCTTCGACATCAGCCGCCACCTGAAATACGTGGATACCATCTTCGACCGCCTGGGCATTTAGGTTTGGGTCGCCCGGACGGGACACCCGGGGAGGGAATGCCGATGCCGGTGAAGGAGAAGCTCTACGAGGGAAAGGCCAAGATCATTTTCGACACGGGCCGGTCCGATGCCTATCTCGTCGAATATAAAGACGATGCCACGGCCTTCAACGCCCAGAAGCGCGGCACCATCGGCGACAAGGGGCCGGTCAACCGCGACGTGTCGGCAATGCTGTTCCGCTACCTTGAGGAGCGGGGCATACCGACCCATTATGTGGAGTCGGTGGGCGAGCGGGAGATGGTGGTGCGCCGCCTGCGCATGATCCCCGTCGAGGTGGTGGTCCGCAACGTGGCCGCCGGCAGCCTGGCCAAGCGCCTCGGCCTGGAGGAGGGAACCGTCTTACGGCGGCCCGTCCTGGAGTTCTACTACAAGGACGACGACCTCGGCGACCCGATGATCAACGAATACCACATCCAGGCCCTGGAACTGGCCACGCTGGAACAGGTGCGGGAGATGGCCGACCTGGCCTGGCGGGTCAACGAGGAACTTTCCGCCCTGCTGGAGAAGGCCGGCCTGCGACTGATCGACTTCAAGCTGGAGTTCGGCTTGGACGAGGCCGGCCGCGTCGTCCTGGGCGACGAGATCTCGCCGGACACCTGCCGCTTCTGGGACGCCCGGACCGGCGAGAAGCTGGACAAGGACCGCTTCCGGCGAGACCTGGGCGGCGTGGAGGAGGCCTACCAGGAGGTTCTGCGCAGACTGCGCGAGGTGTTGCACGATGTGGCAGGCTGACATCCACGTGACGCTGAAGAAGGGCGTGCTGGATCCCCAGGGCGGGGCGGTGCAGCGGTCCCTGGCCGCCCTCGGGTACGAGGGCGTGGCCGGCGTGCGGGTGGGCAAGTACCTGCAGGTGCGGGTGGACGCCCCCGACCGCGACGCTGCGGCCCGGCAGGTGGACGAGATGTGCCGGCGCCTCCTGGCCAACCCGGTCATCGAGGAATACCGGTTCGACCTGAAAGAGGCGGCCTCATGAGGTTCGGGGTCCTCGTCTTCCCCGGTTCCAACTGCGACGTCGACGCGTACCACGCCGTGCGGGACGTTCTTGGGCATGACGCGGAGTACGTCTGGCACCGTGCGGCGGACCTCGGCAGGTTCGACTGCGTCATCCTGCCCGGCGGCTTCTCCTACGGCGATTACCTGCGGCCGGGGGCCATCGCCCGCTTTTCGCCGGTGATGCGGGCGGTGGGCGAGTTCGCCGCCGCCGGCGGGCTGGTGCTGGGCATCTGCAACGGCTTCCAGATCCTCTGCGAGGCCGGGCTCTTGCCCGGCGCCCTGCGCCGCAACGACGACCTGACGTTCCACTGCGAGATGGTCCACCTGCGCGTGGAGAACGATCGCACCCCCTTCACTCGCGAGTGCGGCGCCGGCCGGGTGCTGGCCATCCCCATCGCCCACGGCGACGGCAATTACTACGTGGACCCCGACACCCTGGCGCGGATGGAGGCCCGCGGCCAGATCGTCTTCCGCTACTGCACCCCCGACGGGCGGGTGGAGCCGGAGGCCAACCCGAACGGTTCGGTGGGCAACGTCGCCGGCGTCTGCAACGAGCGGGGCAACGTGCTGGGCATGATGCCCCACCCGGAGCGGGCGGTGGAGGCATTGCTGGGCAGCGCCGACGGACTGTGCCTGTTCCATTCGCTGCTGGCCGCCGGGGCCGGAGCGTTGACATAATACATTGGACTGTGGCCTCTCGATCAGCGTCGGGGGTCGGTCCAGGGTGGCTGGCTCATGTGTGGTGGAGCACTTCACCACCCATGCGCGACCAGGACAGGGCCGGCGCGCACGGAAGGGGAACGAGCAGCGTGAGCACGGCGCAAATCGCCACCGCCCCCCGCTGGGAGCAGGTGGGCCTCACGGAGGACGAATACCGCCGCATCGTCGAACTCCTGGGCCGGGAGCCCAACGACCTGGAGTTGGGCCTGTACGGCGTGATGTGGTCGGAGCATTGCAGCTATAAGAGCTCCCGCGTTCACCTCAAGCGCCTGCCGACCGAGGGGGCGCGGGTGCTGGTGGGGCCGGGGGAGAACGCGGGCGTCCTGGACATCGGCGACGGCCTGGCCATCGCGGTGCGGGAGGAGAGCCACAACCACCCCAGCGCCATCGAGCCCTACCAGGGCGCGGCCACCGGGGTGGGCGGCATCCTGCGCGACATCTTCACCATGGGCGCCCGGCCCATTGCCCTGCTCGATTCGCTGCGCTTCGGTCCGCTGGAGCCGGGGCCGGCCCCTCGGGGGACCCTCAGCCCCGTGGCGGCCGACGGCCTCGACAGCCCCGGCACCGACGAGGCCAGGGCGGCGCGCAACCGTTACCTGGTGGGCGGCGTCGTCAAGGGGATCTCCGATTATGGTAACTGCGTCGGCGTCCCCACCGTCGGCGGCGAGATCTATTTCGAGGAATGTTACAATGAGAACCCCCTCGTGAACGTGATGTGCGTCGGCCTGATCCCGAAGGACAAGATCGTGCGGGGACGGGCCGAGGGGGTGGGCAACCCGGTGTTCCTGGTCGGCGCCAAGACGGGGCGGGACGGCATCCACGGGGCCAGCCTGCTGGCCTCCCAGGAGTTCACCGCGGCGGCCGAGGAGATGCGCCCCGCGGTCCAGGTGGGCGATCCGTTCATGGAGAAGCTGCTCATCGAGGCCTGCCTGGAGCTCATGCAGGGCGACGCGGTGGCGGGGGTCAACGACCTGGGTGCCGCCGGGCTGACCTCGTCCTGTTCGGAGACGGCCAGCCGGGCGGGGAACGGCATCGAGATCGACGTGGCCCTGGTGCCGCGCCGGGAGGAGGGGATGACCCCGTACGAGGTCATGCTCTCCGAGTCCCAGGAGCGGATGCTGGTCATCGCCAGGCAGGGCCGGGAGGCCGAGGTGGAGGCCGTCTTCGAGAAGTGGGGCCTGGAGGCGGCCCGCATCGGGCGCGTCACCGGCGACGGCCGCCTGCGCGTCCTGGAGAACGACCGCGTGGTGGCCGACGTGCCGGCCCGCACGCTGGCCGATGCGGCGCCGGCCTACGACCGGCCCCAGCGCCGGCCCGCCGACCTGGACGAGCTGTGGGCCTTCGACTTCGCGACGGTGCCGGACGTCGGCGCGGCGGGGGCGATGATGGACTGCGTCGCGCCGGGGGCGGCCGTGGACTGCGGCGCGGCGCTCCGGCGCGTCCTGGCCTCGCCCAACGTGGCCAGCAGGGCCTGGGCCTACCGCCAGTACGACCACATGGTGCGCACCTCGACGGTTCTGGTGCCCGGCGCGGGCGACGCGTCCGTGCTGCGGGTGCGGGGCACGCGAAAGGGCGTGGCCCTCGCCACCGACGGCAACGGACGCTTCTGCCGGCTGGACCCGTTCGCGGGGGCGGCCATGGCCGTGGCCGAGGCGGCCCGCAACGTGGCCTGCGCCGGCGCCCGGCCCATCGGCCTGACCAACTGCCTCAACTTCGCCAGCCCCGAACGGCCCGAGGTGATGTGGCAGTTCCGCCAGGTCATCGAGGGGATGCGGGCGGCCTGCCTGGCCCTGGACATCCCGGTCACCGGCGGCAACGTCAGCTTCTACAACGAAACCATGGGGCGCGGCGTTTATCCGACGCCGGTGATCGGCATGGTCGGGCTGCTGGAGGACCTGGAGAAGCGCATGACACCGGGGTTCAAGCGCGCCGGCGACGCGGTGGCGGTGCTCGGGCCCCTCACCGCCGACCCGGCGACCCTGGCCGGCTCCGAATATCTCAGGGTCGTTCACGGGCATGTGGCCGGGCGGCCGGCCATCGACCTGGAGCTGGAGGCGCGGCTGCAGCGGGTGCTCCTGGCGGCCATCGAGGCGGGCCTGCTGGCCTCCGCCCACGACTGCAGCGAGGGCGGCCTGGCCGTGACCCTGGCCGAATGCTGCTTTGCCGCCGCGGACGGGGCGCGGGGTGCGGTCCTCGACCTGCCGGCCCCGGCGGGACCGCCGGGCGCGGGCGGCTCCGGCGGCTTCGGGGCCGCCGGTGGCGGCTCCGACTGGCGGTGTGACGCCCTGCTCTTCGGCGAGGCGCCGTCGCGGGTCGTCGTCTCCCTACCCGAGGAAAAGCTGCCGGCCCTGGCCGATCTGGCCAGGGGACACGGTGTTCCCATTGAACGTGTGGGCCGGGTGGGCGGCGATCGCCTGGTCGTCACTGTCAACGGCCGCGCTTTGGTGGACGAGTCCACCGCCGACTTGGAAAGCGTTTGGAGGGAGGCCCTGCCGTGTCTGATGGGAGCGCGCCCGTGAATCGTCCGGCGGCTGCCGCCGGCGCCGCACCGCTGCAGGGGAGCGGCGGGACGGACGCGCGGGCGATGTCTGCTGTGCAGTGGTCGGTCGGCGCCGCCGGCGGCCAGCCGGCGCCGACCGACGTGGGCGGCCCGGAGGCGCGGGAGCAGTGCGGCGTCTTCGGCATCTTCGGCCACCCCGACGCGGCGGCCCTGACCTACTACGGCCTCTACGCCCTGCAGCACCGCGGCCAGGAGAGCGCCGGCATCGCGACGGCCAACAAGGGGAGGATTTACGTGCACAAGGGCATGGGCCTGGTGTCGGAGGTCTTCAACGGCCGCGCCGCGAAGGACCTGCCCGGCGACCGGGCCGTCGGCCACGTGCGCTACTCCACCACCGGATCGAGTTCGGTCACCAACGCCCAGCCCCTGGTCGTCGCCTTCCGCCAGGGTGAACTGGCCCTGGTCCACAACGGCAACCTGACCAATGCCGCCAGCCTGCGGGAGGACTTCGAGGAGGAGGGCTCCATCTTCCAGACCACCACGGATACCGAGGTCATCCCCCACCTGATGGCCCGCTCCGGGTTCCGCGACCTGGAATCCTCGCTGGTGGCGGCGCTCCAGACGATCAAGGGTGCCTATGCCCTGGTTTTCCTGACCCCGGAGACGCTGGCCGCCGCCCGCGATCCTCTCGGCATCCGTCCCCTCTCCCTGGGCCGCCTGGGCGACGCCTGGGTGACGGCCTCGGAGACATGCGCCCTGGACGCGGTGGGTGCCGAATACGTCCGCGACGTGGCGCCGGGGGAGATCGTCCTCATCGACGAGAAGGGGCTGCGCAGCCTGCGTTTCGCCTCGGAGGAGCGGACGGCCCTCTGTGTCTTCGAGTTCATCTACCTGGCCCGCCCCGACAGCGACCTGATGGGTGCCAACGTCCACCTGGTGCGCAAAGAACTGGGCCGCCTCCTGGCCCGCGAACACCGGGCGCCGGGCGACGTGGTCATCGGCGTGCCGGACTCCAGCATCTCGGCGGCATCCGGCTTTGCCGAGGAGACGGGCATCCCCTACGAGATGGGCCTGATCAAGAACCGCTACGTCGGCCGCACCTTCATCCAGCCCACCCAGCAGAGCCGCGCCGCCGGGGTGCGCCTGAAGTACAACCCGGTCAAGCGCGTCGTCGCGGGCAAGCGCGTCGTCCTTGTCGACGACTCCATCGTCCGCGGCACCACCCTGCGCTACCTGGTCCAACTGCTGCGCGACGCGGGCGCCAGGGAGGTGCACGTGCGGATCAGTTCCCCGCCCTACAGGAACCCCTGCTACTACGGCATCGACACCTCCTCGAAGGGCGAACTGGTGGCCGCCACCCGCGACGTGGAACAGGTCCGGGAGCATATCGGCGCCGACAGCCTCGCCTACCTATCCTTGGACGCCCTGGCCCAGGCCATCGGCTGCCGGGTGGACGACTTCTGCGCCGCCTGCTTCACCGGCCGCTACGCGGTGCCGCCGGAGGAGGGGGCGGGCAAGTTCGCCCTGGAGGGGGCGGCGCCTGGGAGGAAAAATGTGGGCGAGTAGCAGGAGAACACGTGTGCGATGGCGAACTGATCAAACCGACTTCGATGGAACCTTGGGAGGGTCGGCGGTTGCATCAGGGGAAACTCGATGACTTGGCCGTCGCGCGGGAACTTCGGGACGACGTGACCTTGTTTCATGGCGATTGCAAGGGTCTGTTGAAAACGATTCCGGACGAGGCTGCCCATCTCATCGTGACCTCACCCCCTTACAACATTGGGAAGAAGTATGAGAAAAGGAAGGCCCTCGAAATTTATGTCGAGGAACAGGCCTCTGTCATTGTCGAATGTGTACGCATCCTGCACCGGCGGGGGAGTCTCTGCTGGCAGGTGGGGAACTACGTCGCTCCCGATGGCGAGATCGTCCCTCTTGACGTGGTTCTATACCCTGTTTTTAAGGAACACGGCTTGAAACTGCGTAATCGCATCGTCTGGCATTTCGAACACGGTCTGCATTGTTCCAAGCGTTTTTCGGGACGCTATGAAACGATCCTGTGGTTCACCAAGTCCGATGATTATGTTTTTGACCTCGACCCTGTCAGAGTACCTCAGAAGTATCCGGGCAAGAAGTATTTCAAGGGGCCTAAGGCCGGGCAATTCTCCTGCAACCCCCTGGGGAAGAACCCGGGCGACGTCTGGATGATCCCAAACGTTAAGCATAACCATGTGGAGAAGACCATTCACCCCTGTCAGTTTCCCGTTGAACTGGTGGAGCGGTTGGTGCTCTCCATGACCGAGAGGGGCCAGCTGGTGGTGGATCCCTACATGGGTGTGGGGTCGACGTTGGTGGCGGCGGTGAAACACGGCCGCCAGGCGGCAGGGGCGGATATCGTTGAGGAGTACGTGAGAATTGCGGGGGAGCGGGTGCGGCTGGCTGCCGCAGGTCTCCTGCGGACCCGCCCCATGGATCGACCCATCTATGAACCACCGGCCGGGCGCGCCATCTCCCGGCCATCGTTGGAGATGATTCCGTGACGTTGCCCCGATTGCTGTTTTTTGCTGCCGGGGAGGGCTTATCATGGAGATCGTGGAATGCTATTCGCACCTCAACGGTGTTGAGTTCCTTTTGGTACACAAGAAACATCTGTGGACCGAGATCGAAGCGTGTATAGCGTCGGTTGATGCCAGCGCCTGCAAGACGAAAGTATCCAAGGAGAAACGGACCGAGGGCAGCGTTTTCTTTTCTCCTGTGGCAATGAATCGGGCACTGCGACAGGCGTTTGCTGCTCGCGGTTGGGGGGAGCGGCGAACCTCTTATTGGGTAACATCCGATGTCCAGCTGATTCGTAAGACCATGCATCTACCTGCCGCACAGCAGAAAGCCGAAATAGAGAACGCGGGGATGACACCCATATACTCCTATAATCAGACGGATTTCGTAAAGGAACGTGTGGCGGTCGAGGTCCAATTCGGGAAATATCCCTTTGTTGCCTATGATCTTTTTGTGAAGCACATGGCGTTTTACGTGGGCGACGTGATCGACGTCGGCGTGGAGATACTACCAATGAAGGAACTTCAACAGGAGATGTCGTCCGGAGTAGGCTATTACGAGGCCGAGCTTTACAACCTCATCCGCGAAGGGCGCGGCGTCCCTGCCGTGCCCCTGATTCTCGTCGGGGTAGCGCCGTAACCCATATCCCGATTTGCGGGTGGCTTCGAGGATCTCTTTCCCAATGTCGCAACCGCTTGAGTCTCCAAGGCGCAGGCGTCGGGGTTTTCCTACCCGTCCCGCCGGCTCTGCAGCCAGATGTAGGCCCGGACCATCGGCAGGTTGAACTCATACTCCCCCATGCTGTCTCCGGACCGTAGCACGTTGAGCTTTTTCATTCGCTGGAGGAAGTTGTTGAGCTTTTTGCGCTCTGAATCCGTGAGATCCTTTTCCAATTCGGACTTCATGAATGAGTTGCTCTTCAAGCTGATCTTGCCCAGCTTCCGCAGGATGGCATGGTAGTCCCGACTCTTCAACGCCCTGTAGACCTGTTGGTCGACGAACTTGGTGCCGACCTCTTCGGCAGCCACCATGACGGCTGCGAGCGCGTCCCCTTTGGAGATGACGCCGTCACGATCCAGCCAGAAGGCGGCATCCCCCACCAGGTGCATGATCTTGGGCAATCCCGCTGACCATTCTATTAAAAGCTCTATCGCCTCCGATTCGACCTCGATGTCCACGCTCCGAAAAGCGTTTTCGAAAAACGTTTTCATTTCCTCCGCGGACAGGGCGCTGATCTCAATGACGTCGAAGATCCGGTCCAGGGGGGGATGATGTTGGATCATCTGGCGGCGTCGTTCCTCCACGCCGCAGAGCATCAGGAGCAGCGGTATGGGCTTGGGGGACATGGCGTTGCCGTCGACGATGGATTTGAGCAGGTAGGCGAAACGACGATCGGCGGCGATGCCGTTGATTTCGTCTAAGACGAGGAACAGCCCCTTTACGCCGGTATCGTTGAGACGGTTGAACACCTCCGCGAGAAAGGGCAACATGCCCGAGGCGATATGGGGTGCGTCCCGTTTGATGGCGTCCAGGCGAATGCTGACGCCGAAAAAGGTCACGTTCTCGATATACTTGTTCAGCCAGGTGCGAATCCTGTCGGCCCTGGTCGGGTTGAAGGCACCCGATTTGAGGGTGGTTTCGAGGACCTCTTTCCCCAGGTCGTCCGGGTTTTCCGCCGTACCCAGTGGAACGTAGAGAGGATGAAGGTTATACTTTTTTTCCGCCAGGAATTGCACGAACCCAGCCAGCGAGCTTTTTCCGATACCGTACTCGCCCTGGACGAAGACGGCCACCGGCTTACCGGCGGCGACCTGGGCAACGCCGCGGGTCATGATCCGGTCGACCTGCTCCTGCCGTCCCACGAACAGTTCAACCGGCACCGGTTGTCCTGGATAGAAGGGACTCCTGCCTTTGCGCTCGGTCGAAATGGCCCTCACCTGTTTCGAGCCATCGGTGGCATCCGGTTGGTCTATTCGACTCATGCCGTCCTTTTCCTCCTGCAGTAACGGCTTTCATTGCATGCCACGAAAACCGATCAGCATGAAGAATAATCCCCTATATCATATAAAGTTGGCCCGATTCCACCGTCCTATCCTACACGCTATTCCAGGTGGCCGCGAGCGGAAGCTTTCCGACCTGCGGGCCTTTCTTGCCCGGACGCCCCACTGCCGGGCGGCCGTCCTGGCGGTCTTCTCCCCGGCCCTCACCGCGCTGTTTATTCCATTGATTCCCGGCACCACGGGTGCCATACGGCCCGCGGAGAAGCGGCGGCAGGCGCAAGGTTGGTCGAAGGGAGGGGAATGCTATCGGTTGTCAGAACAACGCGAGAGGATGAAAGAGCTTGATCAGGGACAGCAGGACGCGCCTGTTGGCGGCGGTGGCCGCCGTCGCGCTCATAGGGCTGGTGGCCTTCGTGATCAGGGGGGGCAGGCTGCCGCGGGCCAGGCCGGACCTGCCGCCGCAGGGGCCGGCGGATACGCGCGCGGCGGCGCTGCAGACCTACGTCCCCTCGGGCAAGCTGGACGAGTTCTACCTGTTCGCCTCCGGCGGCCACTCCGGGAACGTCTTCGTCTACGGCCTCCCCTCCATGCGCCGCATCCGCACCATCCCCGTCTTCACGCCGGAGTCGGCCACGGGATGGGGGTTCGAGAAGGAGAGCCGCGAGATGCTCGGAGGCTTCCACTGGGGCGACCTGCACCACGTGGCGCTGAGCGAGACCGGCGGCAAGTACGACGGGCGCTGGCTGTTCGTGAGCGACATGGCCAACGGCCGGCTGGCCTCCATCGACCTGCACACCTTCCGGGTGCACCAGATGGTCGGCCCGCTGCCGAACATCGCCGGGGCCCACTGTTCCGTCTTCGTCACGCCCAACACGGAATACGTCTTCGCGCCCTCCCGCCTGGCCATGCCCATCCCGCGCGGCACCTATGCCCCGCTGGAGGAGTTCGGTTCGCGCTATTACGGGGTGATGGCGGCCCTCAAGGTGGACAAGGATCGGGGCGAGATGAGCCTGGCCTGGGAACTCCTCCTCCCGCCGTGGTCCTATGACCTGTCGGACGCCGGCAAGGGACCGAGCGACGGCTGGCTGTTCCTGACCACCTACAACACCGAGGAGGCCACCTCCAACCTGGAGGCCAACGCCTCCAAGCGCGACCGCGACTACATCGTGGCCGTCGACTGGAGGGCCGCGGAACGCGCGGCGCGCGAGGGCCGGTACACGGTCATCGACGGGGCGAAAGTCATCGACCCGTCGAAGGTGCCGGGCATCGCCTACCTGTTACCGGTGGCCAAGAGCCCTCACGGGGTGGACGTTTCCCCGGACGGCCGCTACATCGTGGCCAGCGGCAAGCTCGCCCCGCATGTGACCGTATTCGACTTCGAGAAGCTGCGCGGCGCGATCGCCAAAAAGGACTTTACCGGCGAGGCCAGGGGTATGCCGGTGGTGCGGTACGAGGCCGTCCGCGCCGCCGAGGTGCCGGTTGGGCTGGGGCCGCTGCACACCCAGTTCGACGGGAAGGGTTTCGCCTACACCTCCCTCTTCCTGGACAGCGCCGTGGCCAAGTGGCGGCTGGGAACCTGGGAGGTGGTGGACCGCATTCCCGTGCAGTACAACGTGGGCCACATCGCCGTGGCTGAGGGCGACACCGCCGCGCCGGTGGGCCGCTACCTCGTCTCGCTGAACAAGATGGCCAAGGACAGGTACCTATCCGTGGGACCCTCCCATCCGGAGAGCCTGCAACTCGTCGACATCTCCGGGCAGCGGATGCGCCTGCTCTACGACGCGCCGGTCGACCCCGAACCCCACTACGGCCAGATCATCCGGGCGGACAGGATCAAGACCACGGTGGTCTTCGACAAGGACGAGAAGCGCCAGAACTCCGTGTGGCGGCCCGCCGACGCCCGTGTGGAACGGCGGGGCGACGAGGTGCACGTCTACGGTGTCGCCGTGCGCTCCCGCTTCGTGCCCGATCGCATCGAGGTCAACCAGGGGGACCGCGTCTTCGTCCACCTGACGAACATCGACCGCGACCAGGACATCACCCACGGCTTCGGCATCCTGAACTACGACCTGAACATGGAGATCCAGCCGGGCGAGACGAAGACCATGGAGTTCACGGCCGACAAACCGGGCGTCTACCCCTTCTATTGCACGAACTTCTGCTCCGCGTTGCACCAGGAGATGCAGGGCTGGCTGCTCGTGCGGCCCAAGGGAACAGCGGGCGGCTCAAGCGCGGCGGCCGGCGCTGGCTCAAGCGCCGCGCCCGGGGGCGGCTCGAGCGGGCTGCCCGGCGGCGGCACGCCGGGGCCGGGTGGCGGTACGCAGCCCGGTGGCGGCACGCCGGGGCCGGCTGGCGGCATGCCGGGATCGGAGGGTGAGGGCCGGTGAGGTCGGCATCGAGGTGGGGCACGTTGCTCGCGGGCCTCTCACTGGCCGCCTTGCTGGTGGCCGGTTGCGCCAAGGTGGGCAAGGCTCCGGCCGCCAGGCCGCCGGGCGTCAAGGCTGCGGGCGATATCGCCCGGGGCAGCAACGTCTTTCAACGGGCGGGGTGTTCGAGCTGTCACAGCACCGGCTCCGACACGCTGGTCTGCCCGGGGCTTAAGGGCGTGATGGCCTGGGATACCACCCTGCCCAACGGCAAACCGCGCACGGACGACAACGTCAAGGCGTGGATCCGCTCCGGCGGCGTGGGACGCACGGGGGGGACCATGCCTTCTAACCCCGGTCTGACGGACCGCGATCTGGCCGACCTGGTGGCCTACCTGAAGACGCTGAAATGAGTTCGGTGGCGCAGCAGGTCCGGAAGGGCGCCGGCCGCCGCGCCGCCTTCTTCCTGGCCGCGGCGGCGCTGTTGGCGGCCGGCCACCTGCCGCTGTGGAGCATGCGGATCGTGGCGCCCCAATACCCGGAGGGGCTGCGGGTGACGGTGTCGGCCGGGGGCCTTTCGGGCGATATCCCGATCATAAACACGCTGAACCACTACATCGGGATGAAGCCGTTACCGTTGGAAACCGCGGAGGTGCCGGAGTTCCGGTGGCTGCGCCCCGCCTTCGTCGCCCTGGCCGCCCTGGCCCTGGCGGCGGGGCTGGCCGGCCGGCGCCGGCTGGGGGCGCTGGCGGCCGGTGTCACGGGTCTGGCCCTGGCGGCCGGCGCCGTCGACCTCTACCGCTGGCTCTATGTTTACGGGCATGACCTGGATCCGCAGGCGCCGCTCCGGGTGAAGCCCTTCACGCCGCCCCTCCTGGGATCGAACCGGCTCTACAACTTCGTCACCACCTCCGTTCTGGAACCGGGGGGCTGGCTGGCGCTGCTCGCCCTGGCGGCGATGGCATGGGTGGTGTGGCGATGGCCGCGGTACGAATGATTCGTGCGGTGCTGGTCGTGCCGCGGCTGACCGGCGGGGGCCGCGCCGCGGTTTTCTTCGCGGCTGCTCTATGCGCGTTTCCCCTGTTGCTTGGGCCGGTGACCCCGGCGGCGGCGAGGGTGCTGGAGGTGCGGCCGGACGGGGGCGGTGGGCGCCTGCTGGAGCGGGCGCTGCGCGAGGCCGCGCCCGGCGACGTGGTGCGGTT
Organism: Thermaerobacter marianensis; assembly: GCA_020723785.1. Taxonomy (GTDB): domain Bacteria; phylum Bacillota; class Sulfobacillia; order DYIH01; family DYIH01; genus DYIH01. The sequence goes on along the minus strand of DYIH01000001.1, from coordinate 7,560 downwards.
GGGTCGCGGCGTGTACCACGGGCCGCTGGTCCTGGTCCGCCGCGTGCGGCTGGTCGGCGAGCCCGGCGCCGTCATCCGCGGCGACGGCAAGGGCGACGTCATCGTCGTCACCGCCGCCGGAGCGTCCGTAGAAGGGCTGACGGTGGAGGGGAGCGGGAGGCGCCTGGAGACCGACGCCGCCGGCATCCGGGTCAGGGCCGACGGGGTGAGGGTGGAAGCCAACGTCCTGAGGGAAAATCTCCACGGCATCTATGTGGAGCAGGCACGGTACTTCGTCATCCGAGGCAATTCCATCACCGGCCTGGCAGCCGCCGGGATGGAGGACAGGGGGGACGGCATCCACATCTTCGACGCCCACCGGGGGATCGTCGAGGGCAACGCCGTCCGGCGGGCGCGCGACGGGATATACCTCGACTACGCGACGGGGAACGTGGTGCGCGGCAACGTTATCCGCGAGCACCGCATCGCCCTGCACGTCATGAATTCCGGCGCCAATACCATCGCCGGCAACCGCGCCGGGCCGGGCCTCGTGGGTGCGGGCGTGATGCTCTCCCACGGCATTGCGGTGCGGGACAACGTGTTCGTGGGCGACGGGGACCCGCGCGGTTACGGGCTGCTGCTCAAGGACGCCGACGACTCCACCGTCCGGGACAATATCCTGGCCGGGTGGCAGCGCGGTTTCGGCCTGGACGGGGCCAACCGCTCCGGGATCACGGGCAACCTCCTCACCCGGAACAGGGTGGGGCTCTACCTGGCGGGCAACTCCGGCGACAGCCGCATCGCCGGCAACGCCTTCGTGGGGAACACGCAGGACGTCTGGCTGGAACGGGGCGGCCCCGACGTGGTAATGCCCGGCAACTACTGGGACCGGGCCGCCGCTCGCGGTCCGCGGTGGGGGCAGGGCGGGGCGCCGCCGCATCGCGCCCTCAGCGTGACGGCCTACATCGCGGGATCGTACCCCGCCGGGGCGCTCCTGGCCGTGAGCCCGGCCGTGTGGCTCCTCGAGCGGCTGGAGCGCGTGCTCCGGCTCCCGGCGGCGGTGGACCCGGCTCCCGCAGCCGGCCCGCCCGATTGGCTCGGGCGCGCCCTGGTCCTGGAGCGCGCGGAAGCGGCCCAGGCCGGCCGCTGCGGGGCCGATCCCGGCTGGTCCAAGGGCGGCGTGGGAGGGGGGCTCGGCCATGTCCACCCTCGTTGATCCGTTTGATCCGCCGGCGGGCGCCGTCCGTTTGCGTGGCGTCCGCCGCGGTTTCGACGGGAGGAGCGTGCTGCGGGACATCTCCCTCGACGTGGCGCCGGGGGAGGTCGTCCTGGTCTGCGGGCCGAACGGAGCGGGGAAAACCACCCTCCTGCGTCTGATCGCCGGCCGGTTGCGCCCCCACGCGGGGGAGGTGTCGATCCCCGGGGCGGTCGGTTATCTCAGCCAGCAGCCTGCCTTTCCGCCGGCCCTGCGGGGCGGGGAATTGCTCGCCGCGGTGGCGGTCGCCTCATCCCCCACCGCCTCGTCCCGCCTGACAGGAGACGGCCCGGAGCGCGTCAGGGCGGCGGCCGGCCTGCTGGGGCTGGAGGAACACCTCCCGTTTCCGGTAGGGGGGTGGTCGGGGGGCATGGTCCGCCGGCTGGGCCTGGCCCTGCTCCACCTCGCCGATCCGGACGTGCTCCTCTTGGACGAACCGCTGGACAGCCTCGACGCGGGGGCGCTCCGGGGGGCGGTGGGGCTCATCCGTGAATGGAGGGCCCGAGGGAAGGTGGTGCTGGTGGCCACCCACCAGCCGGGCATGTTCAGGGACGTGGCCGACCGCCTGTTGTCGCTGCGTGATGGCGTCATAGCGCAATGAAAGGGGGAGGAGGCCATGTTTTTCGCGGCGGCCTTCCGTTCCGCACTCACACTCGAATTGCTCCAGCTCCGCAGGTCGCCGGCCCTGCCGGCGCTGGCGTCGACGCTTTTCCTCTGCGCCGCCGGGCTGGCCTTCCTGGAGAACGGGGTGGCCGGCCCCACCCCCGCCGGCGGGGCCAGGGTGCTGCTTGGCCTCAGCCTCGCCGTCGTGTACCTGGCGGCGCTCACGGGCGTGGTCCAGGGCGTCTCGTCGCTGACCGCGGAGGGTGCAGGCTGGTACCTGATGGCCCCTGCCTTCCGGCACGGGGCCGTCCTGTGTGCCAAGGTAACCGCGGCAGGGCTCGTCGTCTCCGGCGGCCTCGCTCTGGGGCTGGCGGGCGCCGGTTTACTGTTGTCCTTCCAGGAGGCGTGGCGGGCGCTTCCGGCCCTATGGGCCGTCGGAACGATCGTCGGCGCCGACGCCGCGGCGCTCGGCGCCCTGTGCGCGGCGTGGTTGCGCCGGCGGCCGGCGGCGTTGCTGGCCGGCCTGGCCGTCTGGGTCTTCGCCTCCCTGATCTACGACCTGATGGCCGTCGGGCTGGGGCTGGCCCTGCCGCCGCGGGCGGCTTCGGGGGCGGTGCTGGTGCTGCTGGCCGCCAACCCCGTCGAGGCGGGACGGGCCGTGGCCCTCGTGGCCACAGGAGCCCTGGCAGCCGTGGACCCGAACCCTTTCGCCGGCGCCGCCCTGGAACGCTCCTCCCCGGTCTGGGCCGCGCTTCTGCCCGCCCTGGCCGGGTGGGGCGCGGTGTTTTACGCCGCGGCCCTCCGGCTCTGGCGGCGGCCTGAATAGCCTACACCCCCGCCCCCGTTTCTTGTACAATAGCCCTTGTGGACCTTCCCTGCGGGGTGATTACGGCTTGGAACGGGGAGACGAGCCCCGGTGGACGTACCGGGGCGCCGGAGTGGACGTGGCCGCCGGTGAGCAGGCCGTGGAACTGATGAAGCAGCACGTGCGCCGCACCTTCCGTCCCGAGGTGCTGACCGACCTGGGCGGGTTCGGGGGGCTCTTCGCCCTGCGGGTCGACAGGTACCGGCAGCCCGTGCTGGTGGCCGGTGCCGACGGTGTGGGGACCAAGCTGAAGGTCGCCTTCGCCCTGGACCTCCACGACACGGTCGGTATCGACTGCGTGGCGATGAGCGTCAACGACGTCCTCGTCCAGGGGGCCGAGCCCCTCTTTTTCCTCGACTACCTGGCCGCCGGCAAGCTGGAGCCCTACCAAGTGGCCGACATCGTCAAGGGCGTGGCCGAGGGCTGCGCCCGGGCCGGTTGCGCCCTGCTGGGGGGCGAGACGGCGGAGATGCCCGGATTCTACCCGGCCGGCGAATACGACTTGGCGGGCTTCGCCGTCGGCGCCGTCGACCGGGAGCGGGTCATCGACGGCAGGAATATCGTTCCGGGCGACGCCATCGTCGGCCTGGCCTCGTCGGGGCTGCACTCCAACGGCTATTCCCTGGTGCGCCGACTGCTTCTGGAGGAGGCCCGGCTGCCCCTGGACCAGCATGTGCCGGAGTTCGGCCGCGTGTTGGGCGAGGAACTGCTGGAGCCGACGCGGATCTACGTCAAACCGGTCCTCGCCCTGCTGGAGGAGGGACTGCCCGTCAGGGGCATGGCCCACATCACCGGCGGCGGGCTGACGGGGAACATCCCCCGCGTGCTTCCGGAGGGGACCGCCGCCCTTCTGCGGCCCGGCGCCTGGCGCGAGCCGCCCGTTTTCGGCTTTATCCGCGATACGGCGCGGCGCCTGGGGGGCGGGATCGACGAGGCGGAGATGCGCCGGACCTTCAACATGGGGCTGGGCCTGGTGTTGATCGTGCCCGGCGACGCCGCCGACCGGGCCGTCCGGCGCCTGCGGGAGATGGAGCAGGAGGCCTGGATCGTCGGCGAGGTCCTGGGGGGCGAGCGCAAGGTTGTCTACTCGGACTGAAGGCGCGGCCGCCACCGCCCGCGCGGCGGCCGCGGCGGGCGGCGGCGGGCGACTCCGCCTGGGCGTCCTGGCCTCGGGCCGGGGTAGCAACCTGCAGGCCATCCTGGAGGCCATCGCCGCGGGCCGGCTGCCGGCCGAGGTGGCCGCTGTCCTCAGCGACAAGGCGGACGCCAAGGCCCTGGAGCGGGCGCGGCAGGCGGGGGTCGCGGCGGAATTCGTCGACCCGCAGGCCCACGCCGGCCGGGAGGCCTTCGACCGCGCCCTGGCCGAGCGCCTCAACGCCCATGCCGTCCAACTGGTCGTGCTGGCCGGGTACATGCGCATCCTCGGCCCGGCCTTCCTCGACGCCTTCCCCGGCCGGATCGTCCACATCCACCCGTCCCTGCTGCCCGCCTTCCCCGGGCTGCACGCCCAGCGCCAGGCCCTGGAATACGGTGTCAAGGTGGCCGGCTGCACCGTCCACTTCGTGGACGAGGGGCTGGACAGCGGCCCGATCATCCTGCAGGCGGCGGTGCCGGTGCTGGAGGACGACGACGAGGACAGCCTGGCGGCGCGCATCCTGGAGCAGGAGCACCGCCTCTACCCGGAGGCCATCCGACTCATAGCCGAGGGGCGGGTCGAGGTGCAGGGGCGGCGCGTTTACATCAAGTGAAGGGCGGTTGCTCGGATGATCAAACGGGCACTCCTCAGCGTTTCCGATAAGCAAGGCATCGTCGAGTTCGCCCGCGGCCTGGCGGAACTGGGTGTGGAGATCGTCTCCACCGGGGGGACGGCTGCCGTCCTGCAGGAGGCGGGGGTCGTAGTGACGCCCGTGGACCAGGTGACCGGGTTCCCGGAGATCCTGGACGGGCGCGTCAAGACCCTGCACCCGCTCGTCCACGGCGGCATCCTGGCCCGCCGGGACCTGCCCCGGCACCGGCGCCAGATGGCCGAACACGGCATCATGCCCATCGACCTGGTGGCCGTCAACCTCTATCCCTTCCGTGCCACCGTGAGCAAGCCCGGCGTGAGGCTGGAGGAGGCCATCGAAAACATCGACATCGGCGGTCCGGCGATGATCCGTTCGGCGGCCAAGAACCACCGGGACGTGATCGTCGTCGTCAACCCGGAGCGGTACGCGTTCGTCCTCAGCGCCCTGCGGGCCGGCGGCGACCTGGACGAGGCGGTGCGCCTGGCTCTGGCGGTGGAGGCGTTCCAGCACACCGCGTTCTACGACGCCCTGATCGGCGAATACCTGGGCGCCCGCGCCGGCGCCGGCCTGCTGGATTTCCCCCGAGAGCTGACCCTGGCCTTCGAGAAGGTGGCCCCGCTGCGCTACGGGGAGAACCCCCACCAGCGGGCGGCCTTTTACCGCGACCCTTTGCCGGCGGGATCGACCCTGGCGTCGGCCGAGCAGCTGCAGGGCAAGGAGCTGTCGTACAACAACCTAAACGACGCCCAGGCGGCCTGGGCGCTGGTGCGGGAGTTCGCCGAGCCGGCCTGCGTCGCCGTCAAGCACGCCAACCCCTGCGGCGTCGGTCTCGACGAGACACTGGTGAAGGCCTACGGCAAGGCTTACGCGGCCGACCCGGTGTCCATCTTCGGCGGCATCCTGGCCTTCAACCGGCCCCTTGACGGCCAGACGGCCCACGCGCTGGCGGACGTCTTCCTGGAAGTGATCATCGCTCCGGAGTTCACCCCGGAGGCCCGGGAGATGCTGGTGGCCAGGAAGAACCTGCGGCTCCTGCGAGTGCCGCTGCCGGGCGGCGCCGGCGGGGTGCCGAACGAGTGCCCGCCGCGGCCCTTCGAATTGCGCCGCGTCGACGGCGGCCTCCTTCTGCAGGAGTCCGATGCGCCGGGGGCGTCGCCGGCCGAGTGGCACTGCGCGACGAGAGCACGGCCGACCGAGGATGACCTCCTCGAACTGCTCTTTGCTTGGAAGGTCGTCAAGCACGTCAAGTCCAACGCCATCGTGGTGGCGGCAGGGAGGCAGACCCTGGGCATCGGGGCGGGGCAGACCAACCGGGTGGACGCCGCCCGCATCGCCCTGCGCCAGGCGGGGGAGAGGGCGCGGGGCGCGTACCTGGCGTCGGACGCCTTCTTCCCCTTCGCCGACACGGTGGAGGCGGCCGCCGAGGCCGGCATCCGGGCCGTCGTCCAACCCGGCGGGTCGGTGCGCGACGAGGAGTCGATCCGTGTGGCGGACGAGCGGGGCCTGATCATGCTCTTCACCGGCCGCCGCCACTTCCGTCATTGACATCGATCGCTGCAGGAACGCGCCGGTCTCAAACGGTGCCGCGGGAGCCGTCGGCCAGGTGTTCCCTGACGCGGGCCGGGTAATCGCCGAGGACCTCCCTGACCGCCGCCGCAGTGTGTTCCGCCAGGTTCAGGTCATAGGGCGAGATGAGCCGGTGGTCCCGATCGGCCACGACGCGGACGCGCGGGCGTTCTGGTTGCCAGGCGTTCTGCCCGGTGACGACGGCGACTTCCCCTGTGACCAGCGTCACGATGGTGCCGACGGGGTAGCGTTCGAGGCGGCTGAAGAGGATTCCCGTCATCTTCGGATCCAGATGGCGGCCGGCCAGCGGTTGGAGTCGTCCGACCACCAGGTGCGGGGGCGTGCCATTCCGGTACGGGCGGTCGGCGACCAGGGCGTCGAAGGCGTTGGCGACGGCGGCGATGCGGGCGAACTCGTGGATCTCCGGCCCTTTCAGCCCCCGCGGGTAACCGGAGCCGTCAAGCCGTTCATGGTGTTGCCAGGCCACGTGGGCCGAGAGCAGGCTGATTTCGGCACGGTCGTGCAGGAGGTCATAGCCGGCGCGGCTGTGGGTCTTGGCGAGTTCCCACTCCTCGGGGGTCAGGGGGGTCGCCTTGCGATGCAGTTCGCCGCAGCCAAGTTTGCCCACGTCATGAAACAGGGCGCCGACCCCCAGCTTGTGCAGGTCCGAGCGGGAATAGCCGAGCCCGATGCCGACGATCAGCGACAGGATACAGACGTTTACACTGTGTGCATAGATCTCCTCCGCAATGCTCCGCTGCCAGTACAGGGTGTGCACGTGGCCCGGCGGGCGGCATTCCAGGGCGTTGATCAGCTCGTCGACCGCCCGGTTGACCGGGGTCAGGCTGACCTGCCGGCCATCCGTGAGGGCCTCCATGGCCTTCTTCGCGAGGGCGACGGTGCGCACCCTGGTTTCTTCGCCGACAGCTTCGTCGGTCTCCAGGTCCGGGAAAAACTCGTTCCGGATGATCACGCTGGCGTAGCCACGGTTCCTGAGCGTCTGGATCATCTGCGCGGTGAGACGGGTTCCGGCTGTCAGCAAGGGGTTCCCATCGGCGGCGTAGACGGTCTTTCCCAGTGTATGGCCGGTGAGGGCGGGTGAGAGCGGGGCCGGGCGCAACGAGGTTCCCCCTTTGCAGCTACAGTGCTGGGCGGTGAAAGGTGCGGTTACTGTTTTTCTCACAATATCGTTGGAACGCCCAGCCTCATTTAGAAAACCGGGAGAGCGCGAGGGGGCTGTAATCCCCCTCGATTCATTGAGGGGATACACGGACCCGCTCGCGCTTGGTTCCTGGCAGGAAACTCCTCTGTAGCAGCGAACAACTGTAAGCTGGCCGGGCGTCTGGAAGCCCGTCTGGTGGTGGGATCGACCATGGAGCGCGGCTGAACCAGCGGCTCCACGCCTGGCCGTACCGGAAGATCTCCGGCGGATCATCCCCGAGGACGTCATGGTGGAGGGACGGGACTTGCTGGCCCCACCTTGGCGCGATAGGCTCATTAACCAC
>DYIH01000213.1 GCA_020723785.1 Thermaerobacter marianensis | reverse complement strand
CCTCGCCGTTTTCATCACTCGTGGCGCTGGAACCTTCCCCGATGGTTCCGTAGATCAGGTCCGCGAATCGGCCGGGCCCAAAACTGGGGATGGGTCAGGTGAGGAACCCCTCCGCCACCGCCCGGCCGATGATCTCCCTCTGGATCTGGCTGGTCCCCTCGACGAGGGTCAACTGGCGGGCATCGCGGTAGAACCGCTCCAAGGGGTGATCCTTCATGTAGCCGTGGCCGCCCAACAGCTGCAGGGCGCCGGAGGCCACCCGGTTGGCCATCTCGGTGGCGTACAGTTTGGCCATCGACAGGAAGTGGGCGTCCTCGCGGCCATACCGCCCGGCGTCCACCAGGGTCGCGGCCCGGTAGGTCAGCCAGCGGGCGGCCTCGAGGTCGGTGGCCATGTCGGCCATCAGCCAGCGCAGCCCCTGGAAGTCGGCGATCGGGTGGCCGAAGGCCCGGCGCTCGCGGGCGTATTCCACGGCATAGGCCAGGGCACCCTCGGCCAGGCCCAGGCCGCGGGCGGCGACGACGGGGCGGACGGCGTTGAGGGTCTGCATGACGACCCGGAAGCCGGCGTTCTCCGCGCCGAGGCGCTGGGCCGCCGGCACCCGGCAGTCCTGCAGGACGACCTCGGCGACGGGCACGCCCTTGACGCCCATCTTGCGCTCCACCTTGCCGACGGAGAGGCCGGGCGTGACCCGGTCGACGACGAAGACGCTCACGCCCCGGTGCCCGGCGGCCGGGTCGGTCTTGGCGGCGATGGTGAAGAAGTCGGCCACGGTGGCGCCGGAGATGAATATCTTGGTGCCGTTCAGAACGTAGTGGTCCCCGTCGCGGCGGGCGGTGGCGCGGATGCCGGCGGCATCGGAGCCGGCCTCGGGCTCGGTGAGGCAGAAGGCGCCGCGCCGCTCGCCCCGGCAGGCGCCGCCGATGTACCGCTCCTTCTGCTCCGGAGTGCCGGCCAGCCACACCGGCATCAGGGGGAGCCGCGTCAAAAGCAGGATGAGGCCGGAGGCGGAGCAGAACCTGGCCACCTCCTCGACGGCCAGGCAGAGAGCCAGGGTGCCGACGGGACGCCCCGCCGCGTCCCGCAGGCCGGCGCCGCCCAGTTCCTCGGGCCAGGCCAGACCCGGGAGGCCGCGGTCGCGGAAGGCGGCGAAGATGTCCTCGGGATACACGCCCGTCTCGTCCAGCTCGGCAGCCCGGGGCGCGACCACCTCGCGCGCCAGGTCCCGCACCATTTCCCGCAGGGCGGCCAGCTCGGCCGGCAGTGTGAAGTCCACCTGGCACCCTCCTTCGAGCGCGCGCCTTCCCCGGTAAACGACCTTATCCCGGGCTGGTCTCCGGTCGATTCAGGACCCCGGTCTCCGGGTCGCCGGCGGGGCCAAGGACGGGCTCCTGCCCCAGGATTTCGGCCACGAAGCGGTCTATCTCCCTGCTGACCCGGTCGGGGGATTCGAGCATGACCATGTGGCCGGCACCCTCCACCGTAACCATGCGGGCGCCGGGGATCCGTTCGGCCAGGTACTGGCCGAACTTGGGCGGCGTGAGCCGGTCGCGTTCCCCGGTGAGCACCAGGGTCGGCACGCCGATGCGGCCGAGGTCGTGCATCCGGTCGAAGGCGTTGCAGGCCAAGAAGTCACGGTAGCGGATGTCGGGCGGGACCAGATCCGCCTCTTTCCGCTCCCGCTGGATGAGCGCGGCCGGGGCGTAGGGGCCGTAGGCGGCCGACACCATTTCCATCGGGTAGGCTCCCCGGCGCAGGGCGGCCAGGAAGTCGGGGTGCACCCGCAGGCGCGCCCCCGTAGAGATCAGCACCAGCCCGACCAGGTCCCGGGGCCGGGAGAGGGCGTATTCGATGGCCACGGCTCCACCCATGGAATGGCCCGCAAGGATCAGCCCCGGCACCTCCACCCAGCGCTCCCGGATCGCCTCCCACAAGCCGGCGACGAAGGCCGCGTAGCGGCCCACCGTCACCAGGTCGTCCGGCCCGTCCGCCCCCGGCGGGGCGGCGCCGCCGAACCCCTCCGACTCGCCGTGGCCGGGCAGGTCGACAGCCATCGTGTAATAGTCGCGGCCCAGCCGTTCCACCTGGTGGCGCCACTTGCGGCCGGTGTGGCCCGCCCCGTGGATGAAGAGCAGCAGCGGGCCGACCTTGCGCTCGTCATCCGGGAACAGCTCGCCGGTCACGAAATAGATGGACTTACCCTGCACGGTGATCCGGGGCATGCGCCGGCCATCCGCCTCCATTCCAAGCATCCACCAGGCAATACGCCGCGGCCGCGGCCAATCCCTGCATGGCCGGCCCGCGGAAAACGATTACTATATAAGGTGCGAACAAGCCGGCTCACGGGGGTGACGGAACATGGCGAACACGGTGCGCCTGCGGGTGCGGCGACAGGACGGTCCGGACGGCAGGCCCTACTGGGAGAACTTCGAGGTTCCGTACCGTCCGAACATGAACGTGATCTCGGCCCTGATGGCCATCCGCAAGAACCCGGTCAACGCACGGGGGGAGGCCACGACACCCGTGGCCTGGGAATCGAGCTGCCTGGAGGAGATCTGCGGCGCGTGCAGCATGGTCATCAACGGCCGGGCGCGCCAGGCCTGCTCGGCGCTGGTGGATCGGCTCGGCCAGCCGATCGTGCTGGAGCCGATGTCCTCGTTCCCGGTGATCCGCGACCTGATGGTCGACCGCAGCATCATGTTCCGCAACCTGAAGCAGGTCAAGGCCTGGATCCCGGTGGACGGCACCTACGACCTCGGTCCCGGCCCGCGCTACAGCGAGAAGGAGCAGCAGCTCCGCTACGAGCTGTCGAAGTGCATGACCTGCGGTGTTTGCCTCGAGGCGTGCCCCAACTTCAACACCCGCTCCAGGTTCATGGGCCCCCAACCCCTGGGTCAGGTACTCCTGCACAACATGCACCCGACGGGGAACCTGAACCGCGACGAGCGGCTGGAGGCCATCATGCAGGACGACGGCATCACCAACTGCGGCAACGCCCAGAACTGCGTGCAGATGTGCCCCAAGGGCATCCCGCTCACCGACGCCATCGCCATCCTAAACGGCGAGACGGTCAAGCACGCCTTCCGGCGGTGGTTCCGCCGCTGAAACAACAGGGCCGCGTAGACGGTGACTCAGGCCCTGACAGCGGCGAACAGGTCCTGCTGCATCATCGGTTCGCCGGCTTCGACGAACTCGTATGTGTAGTCCGATTTGGCCACGCTGGCGGCCACCTTGGCCGGGTCGGCCATCTCCACCTGCATGGCCCAGGTGACGACCGAACCGTTGTACCGCCGCG
>DYIH01000212.1:2075-3302 GCA_020723785.1 Thermaerobacter marianensis | reverse complement strand
TCGGTTCAACGTCACCGACGTGGACGGTTCCCTGTCTCTCGCCCGCGGCCAGGCGGTGGAGGTCGTCTACGACGACGGCACCAAGCTCTTCGGCGGCACCGTCGACCGCATCACCCGCCGGCAGGTGGGCTGGCGGCCGAAGCGGTGGGTCTACGCCGTCGAATGCGTCGACTGGCACCAGCTCGCCGACCGGCGGATCGTGGTGAAGGCCTACCAAAACCAAGCGGCCGGCGCCATTGTCCAGGACCTGCTGGCCACGTACCTGGCCGGAGACGGGGTGGCGGCCGGCAACGTCCAGTCGGGTTCCATCGTGACCGAGGCGGTCTTCAATTATGTGCCGGTCACCCGCGCCCTGGACGCCCTGGCCGAGTTCGCCGGGTTCGCCTGGTGGATCGACGCAGAAAAGAAGCTCTACTTCGTGCCGCGGGAGACCTATGCGGCGCCGTGGGACCTAACCGAGGACCGCGCCGACGGCATCGAGATCGACGAGGGGCGGGAGGGCTACCGGAACCGCCAGTACATCAAGGCCGGGACGGACATGACGGATCCGCAGACGGAGACCCGGAAGGGCGACGGGAACACGAAGGCCTTCGCCATGGGGTTCCCGCTGGCCAAGGTACCGACGGTGAAGGTCAACACCGTCACCAAGACCGTCGGGATCAAGGGTGTGGATACGGGCAAAGACTGGTACTGGTCCAAGGGCGACCCGGTCGTCGTCCAGGACCAGGCGGCGACGCCGCTTTCGGCCGCCGACACCCTGGAGGTGACGTACCAGGGACTCTTCAACGTGGTGGCCCTCTCCGAGGACGCCGCGGCCATCCAGGAGCGGAAGACTGTCGAGGGCGGGACCGGCTACTACGAGGCGGTGGATGATGAGCCGCACCTGTCCACGCGCCAGGCGGCCTTCGAGTCGGCGGCAGCGAAGCTCCGGCGCTACGCCAGGCTGGCCCGGACGATCACGTTCCAGACGGTCTATGCCGGCCTGCGGCCTGGCCAGCTCCTGACGGTCTGCCTGCCCGACCGGGGCATCGACGGCGAGCGGTACCTCATTGAGGAGACGGAGCTCTCCTATCTCGCGGGCGGGAAGTGGCTCTGGCGGGTCAAGGCCGTCAGCGGCGAGGCCCTGGGCGGCTGGGTGAAGTTCTTCAAGGACCTGGCAGGGCGGCAGATCGCTATCCGCGAGAACATATCCGAAAACCAGGTGCTGACGGTGCTGGTGTCCGCCAG
>DYIH01000212.1:0-2065 GCA_020723785.1 Thermaerobacter marianensis | reverse complement strand
CCGAGACGTGGCGGTGGACGGAGGTCCAGACGGTGACGGTGTGGGCGTGTCCCACGCCTTCGTCGACGCTGTACCCCAGCACCACCCTTTACCCCTGTTGACGAGGTGAGACCATGGTCCGGATCGCCGAGCGCCTGGCCTGGTCCGGGCGGTTGACCATCGTACGGTATGATCTGGCCGGCCGGGAGATCGGGCGGGACACCGTGGAGAATTTCATCATGGATGTTGCCCTCAATTATGTTCGTGACTTGCTTGATGGGACGATCAACAGCCCCGACACGGCCATCAAGTACATCGCCCTGGGCACGTCGAACACGGCGCCGGCGGCCAGCCAGACGCAGCTCGGCACCGAGATATTCCGCAAGGCCGTAACGAAGCAGGAGGTCCTGGGCACCGGTCAGCTCAAGACGGTGGTGTACATCGCGCCGTATGAGGCCAACCAGCAGATCGAGGAGATCGGGGTCTTCGCGGGGCCGAACGCCTCTGCGCAAGCCAACACCGGCGTGATGATCGCAAGGGTGCTGTATTCTCGCCTGAAGACGAATCTGGAAGCATGGAACATTGAGCGCACCGACACGCTGGCGAGGGCGTAGGGAGGAGGATTGGCATGGCCAACGTCACCGAATGGGTCAACGGCGGGGCGCCTGGCATCTCCGCCGAGCGCCTGAACGAGCCGTTCCACATCGCCGCCGCCGTCTACGATTCCGTAAACAACAAGATCGACGTCACCATCGGCCCGGGCCGCGCGGACTTCGGCGGCGGCACCGTCGTGGAATTCACGTCGAACCAGACCCTCTACATCACCGGGCCGGCCACCAACACGACGTACTACATCTTCCTGAACTCCAACGGGACCTTCACCTACTCCACCACGGCGACTCCGGGGACCGGCCAGGTCCGCCTCGGCTCGGTGGCGACGGGGGCCACGTTGGACGCGCTGACACGCACCGACCGGAGGGGGTTGCTGCCCGGCGCGGCGGCGAAGACGGTGGCGGATGATCTGGTGGCAAAGATGAACGCCTCCACCGGCCACAAGCACACGGGCGCGGCTGGGGATGCGCCCAAGCTGCCTCTCTCCTCCCTCGATACCGACGTGGCGACGCAGGCAGAGCTTGACGCCCACATCTCCCGCACCGACAACCCCCACGCCACCACGGCCGCGCAGGTGGGGGCGCTCGTCTCAATCGATGGCGTGTCGAACCCGGGCGGGAATATCGACCTCATCGCCGTGGGCAATATCGAGATCACGCCGGACGACGCGAACAACCGGATCACCATCGCCGGGACCGGGGCGAAGCTGGTCACGATGCAGGTCACGGCTGCGGGCTGGACCGCCAAAGCCAGCATGCCCACGGCGCGGGATCGCCTCGCCGCCGCCGCACCTGGCAACGGCAAGCTCTATGCGGTAGGCGGGTACAACGGCGCCAACCTCGCGACGTGCGAGGAGTACGATCCGGCGACCAATACCTGGACTGCCAGGGCCGCCATGCCCACGGCGCGGTACGGCCTCGCCGCGGCCACACCTGGCAACGGCAAGCTCTACGCGGTAGGTGGGTGGAACGGCAGCTACCTCGCGACGTGCGAGGAGTACAACCCCAAAAGCGTGACCTCTCCAGTTACAGGCGTAGTCACGTGGCCAAACGGCAGCACAAGAGGAGTACTGTCCGGCCAGCAATACTTGCCGGAAGCTACCGGCACAGCCGTGTTTGTTGGTGCATAGGGAGGAGATACGTGATGCCGACAGTCGCTGAAGCGCGTGTTCAGTATCAAGTAGTGCTTTGGGATCGCCAGAGCCCGATCAACGGAGTCCCCGCAGCAGACGTGCTGATCGCCCGCGATGACATCCCGGACGGCGGCGCGGTGTACCTCATCGTGCGGGACGGCCAGGTGATCTATTTCCAGCCGCACAAGCCGGGTGTGACCGGATTCCAGCCCATGACCGAGGCCGAGGCACTGCAGTACGCCGACCAGTATGTGACGATGCTGGCGTGCGCCGACCTGCCGATCACGGCAGCAGCCACCCCGAACCCCGCCGCCGTCAACGCCGTGGTCGAGGTGACGGCCA
>DYIH01000211.1 GCA_020723785.1 Thermaerobacter marianensis | reverse complement strand
CCCTGAAGAAGGATTTGCAGGTCAAGGTCAACCAGGTTCTGGGTTCCGAAGAGGTCAAGGAGATATATTTCAACAAGTTCGTTATCGAATGATGGTGGCAGGGTGGCAAACGGGCCTGGAAGGAGCCCCCGCCGACCGTTGGATTCGGCGGGGGAGCTGAACGCGACGTGAGGAGGTGAGGGGAGACCGTGGAGCACTTGTCGTCGGAGGAACTGGACGTCCTGCTGCAGGCGATGCGGCTGGGCGGCGTCGGAGCGCCCGCCAGGCAGCCGGGCCAGCGTGCCCCAAGCGGCAAGAGCCTGCGGCTGTACGACTTCCGCAGCCCTGACAAGTTCTCCAAGGAGCAGCTGCGCACGCTCCTCCTCCTCCACGAGAACTTCGGCCGGGCGCTGACCACCGCCCTTTCGGCTCTGCTGCGCACGACGGTCCAGGTCGCCCCCACTCTCGCTGAGCAATGCCCGTACAGCCAGTTCGTCCGGGGGATTCACGACCCGACGGTCCTCGGCATCCTGACCCTGGACCCCTTCCCCGGCAACGCCCTGATGGAAATCGACCCCCAGGCGATCTTCCCGATCATCGACCGTCTCCTGGGGGGGCCGGGGCAGGGCACCGTTTCCGGACGGAGCATCACCGACATCGAGGCCACGGTGGTGCGGCGGGTATTCATGACCATCCTGGAGGCGATGGTCGAGGCCTGGCACAGCGTGACCGAGGTGCGCCCCCGGTTGGAGGCCATCGAGACCAATCCCCTCTTCGCGCAGCTGGTTTCCCCGGCCGAGATGGTGGCCTACCTGGTCTTCTCCGTTCAGGTCGGCAGCCAGACCGGCGAGATGAAGCTCTGCCTCCCCTTCATGCTCCTGGAACCGGTGCTGCCGATGCTGACGGCCCGGCACTGGATGGTGAAAGACCCGCGCCGCAAACAGGCCGGCGACCCCGAACAGCTCGCGAGAGACCTGGCCGATGTGTCTGTCACCCTGTCGGCCAGGCTGGGCCGGGCGGCCGTCACCATCGGGGAGATGTTGAACCTGGAGATCGGCGACATCATCCAGCTCGACACCCCCACAGGTGCGGCCATCGACCTGTACGTCAAGGGGAAGAAGAAGTTCCGCGGCAAGATCGGCAAGGTCGGACGCCGCCTGGCCGTGCAGGTCGTTGACGTGATCCGTGAAGGAGAGTGGGGCCATGAGTGAGATTCTGAGCCAGGCGGAGATAGACGCCCTGCTGAACATGATGGGCAACGCGGCGGACGACGCCGGGGCCTGGCAGCCGGGGGAACAGGAGGCCATCAGCCGCGTCGGCGTCCTGATCGCGGAAGCCGCCTCGGTGACCTGGCAAAGCCGGTTCGGCCCGGAATACCGCGTGTCGCCGCCGTCGGTCGAGCAGTCGGGCCCTGCCGACGCCGAGGCCTCGGTCGCCGGCCCCGGGCTGTGGGTGGTGGCCCGGCTGGCGGGGGCCATGCAGGGCCACCTGGCCTTCTGGGCCGGCGGGGCTGTAGGCGCCGCGCTGGCGGAGAAGATCCTGGGCCAGGCCCCCGGGGACCGGCCCCTATCGGAAGACGAGTTGAGCAACCTGGCCCTCGGCATCACCACGTTTTTCGGCCCCCTGGCCGAAGCGCTGGGTGAACTGGCTCAGGGGCCGGTGACGGTCGAGGCTTCCGGGGAGCAGTGGGCGGCCGGCCCCGAACCGGGGGGTGTGCTGAAAAGCCTGCTGGGCGAGTCCACGCGGGTGGTTCGGATGGAATTCGCCACCCAGTTCGGCGGGGCCGCCGGACCCGTCCTTTGTTTCTGGCCGCTGCCCGACGCGCGCGCCTTCCTGTCGCGGATCGCGCCGGCCGGGGAACCGGCGCCTGTCCCGGCCGCGAGCGTCGCGGCGGCGCCGCGCCCGGCCCGGGAGGATGTCCACGAGGCCGAGTTTCAGCCCCTCGAATCGGGCGGGGTGCGCCAGGTGCCGCAGAATATCGACCTGCTCCTGGACGTTCCCCTGGTCCTGACGGTGGAACTCGGCCGGACCGAAAAGCAGATCCGCGAGATACTCGCCCTTGGCCCGGGCTCGGTCATCGAACTGGACCGGCTGGCCGGCGAGGCCGTCGACGTGCTCGTTAACGGCAAGCTCATCGCCAAGGGCGAGGTGGTGGTGGTCGATGAGAACTTCGGCATCCGCATCACCGACATCGTCAGCCGGGCCGAACGGCTGTCCAAGTTGCGTTAGCGGGAGGTACTGCACCGGGGCCGCATGGATCGGGGACAGGTGACGGGGCGACAAGCAGGCGGGGGTGTGTTGATTGTCGATGACCTGGCCTTTTTCCGCAAGTCGGTGCGGGGGCTTCTGGAGCGTTGGGGTTGGCCCGTCTGCGGCGAGGCGGCCGACGGTGCCGAGGCCGTGCGCCTATATCGCGAACTCCGGCCGGACCTGGTGATCATGGACCTGATGATGCCGGTGATGGACGGGTTCAAGGCTATCGAAGAGATCCGCCGCGAGGATCCGCGGGCTGCGGTGATCGTCTGTTCAGCCGCCGGGAAACAGGATGCGGTGCTGCGCGCCGTCCGCCTGGGTGCCCGGGATTTCCTGGCCAAGCCCGTGGATGAGCGGCGGTTGTACGAAAGCCTGGAGCGCCTGCTGGGCCCGCCCCGCAAGAGCGGATGAGTTGTGGGCCGGCGGCTGTGCGCCGGGAGGGGAGGCGTGAGCCATGGCTTTCCAGATGATGGCGGGGACGGCCGAACCGGGCGTCCTGCAGGTGATCTGGGGTTTACTAAAAATTTTTATCGGCTTGATATTGGTGGTGGGGCTGACTTACTACTTCATGCGCCTTGTCAACCAGCGCCTGCCCGGCGGCCAGGGGCGCGGTTACGTGCGCCTGCTGGGCCACGTCTACCTGGGCGGGCGGCGCGGGGTCAGCCTGCTGAAGGTGGGGCGGCGGATACTGGTGCTGGGCGTCACGGACCACCATGTCAGCCTGCTGGAAACCGTGACCGACCCGGTCGAGGTGGCTGCGCTGGAGGAAGGGGCGGCGCCCCCCGCCCTGCCCGGCCTGGCCAACAACCCGCAGTGGGACAAGGTGCGGGGACGGATGCGGGAGAGCTTCGACCGCCTGTTGCAGGAGAAGCTGGCGCGCACCCGAAGGGAGGGGAAGGGGCGCCGTGACGGGGAGGAATAGAGCAAGCCGGGTCCTTTCGGTCCTGGTGGTCCTGTCGGTTCTGCTGCTGTGGGCGCCGGCTGCCGGCGCGGCGCCGGCCGAACCGGCCGCTCCCCTGGTGCCGCAGGTGCAGATCGGGGTCAAAGGGGCGGAGAGCCCCCAGGAGGTCGCCGC
>DYIH01000210.1 GCA_020723785.1 Thermaerobacter marianensis | reverse complement strand
CTGGCGCAGTCTCGACGAGCATGCCCGCGCGGTGGCGCCCGGGCCGATGCTGGTGTAAGGCCCGACGTAGGCGTTGACGACGGTCGCGCCGGCGCCGATGACGGCCGGCCCGCGCACGACGCTGCGGTTCACCCACGCCCCGGCCTCGATGACCACCGGCCCCGTGATCCGCGAGGCGCCGTCGACCTCGCCTGCGACCGCGCCCTCCAGCGTCCCGAGGACCTGCCGGTTGGCTGCCAGCACGTCCTCGGGCCGGCCGATGTCCAGCCACCAGCCGGACAGCCGGTAAGGTTCGACGGTTCGGCCGTCCTCCAACAGCCGCTGGATGGCGTCGGTGATCTCCAGCTCGCCGCGGCGGGAAGGGGCAATGGCGTCCACCGCCTCGAAGACGGCCCGGTCGAAGCAGTAGACCCCCGCCAGGGCCAGGTTGCCGGGCGGCGACTGGGGCTTCTCCACCACCCGCGCCACGCGGCCGTCCCGCAGTTCGGCCACGCCGTAGCGGCGCGGGTCGTCCACCTCGGCCAGGCAGACCAGGGCGTCGGGCCGCCGGCTGCGGAACCGTTCCACGCAGCCGGCCACCCCCTCGCCGATCAGGTTGTCGCCCAGGACCATCAGAAAGGGCTCGTCGCCGAGGAAGGGGCGGGCCACCTGGACGGCGTGGGCCAGCCCGCGGGGCGCGTCCTGGGGGATGTAGGCGACGCGGAGGCCCCAGCGCCCGCCGTCACCGATGGCCGCCCGCACCGCATCGCCGGCGTCGCTGACGACCACGCCCACCTCGCCGATGCCGGCCGCCCGGACCGCCTCCAGCGCGTAGAAGACGACCGGTTTGTTGGCCACCGGGATGAGCTGCTTGGGCAGGCTGAAGGTCAGCGGCCGCAGGCGGGTGCCGGTGCCGCCGCAGAGGATCAGGGCTTTCATGGGGATCACTCCATTTCCGCGCCGAAGACGGAGCGAAAGACCTGTCCCCAGGGTATGAGAACCCGAGTGATCCGGTGTCCACAGCGGGTCACGGTTGACTTCTTCCATGATCTGCTATACCATGGTGGTCAGCGATATCTGTTGAAGGCGGGTGGGTCGAGTGGCTGTCCGCCGCCCTGGGTTTACATACGAAGACTACCGCCGCCTGCCCGAAGACGGCTATCGTTACGAGATACTGGACGGCGAACTGGTGCGCGAACCGGCGCCCCGGCCTTTGCACCAGATCGTGGTCAAAAACCTCCTCCTGCTCCTGGATGGCGCCGCCAGCCGGGAAAGCCTCGGCATCGTCCTCTGTGCCCCGCTGGACGTGATCCTCTCCGACGAAAACCTGGTTCAGCCGGATATCGTCTTCATCCCCCGCGGCCGGTGGGCGACGATCACCGACGAGAACGTCCGCGGCGCGCCGACCCTGGTGGTCGAGGTTCTGTCGCCCTCCTCCCGGAACCGGGACCGTGTCAGGAAGCTGAGAATCTATGAGCGATTCGGCGTTCAGGAGTACTGGATCGTCGATCCCGAAAAGCGGTGCGTCGAACGGATGGTTCTCACGGATCAGGGCTACGGTGCCCCTTCCGTCCTGTTCGCCGGGGACGTCCTGACCACGCCCCTGCTGCCGGAACTGGCCATCGACATCCGCCAGGTATTCCAAAACCCCCTCACGTACTGAGGCCTCATACCGGCTCCTCCCCTAACACTGTCCGCAGGATGGCCTGGACCCGCTGAACCGGCGTGTGACGGGCCAGCACCTCCCGCCGCCCGGCCTCGGCGACGCGCTGCCGCTCCTCCGGGTGGCGGAGGTAGTGGTCGATCAACGCCAGGCATTCCTCGTCCGAGTCATAGAGGGCCAGGTGCTCTCCGTTCCGGAACAGGTCCTCCAGCCCGTGGCCGACCCGGTCGGTGACGATCAGCCGGGCGCAGGCCAGGGCGTGGAAGGGCCGCTCGTTGACGTTGCGGAACCCGGCCGACCGGTTGAAGACGACGCGGCAGCGGCGGTAGAAGCGGGCCGCCTTCTCCCACCAGAGGCCGCCGGTGACGCCGGACGTGCGGAACCGCCGCCGGATCGCCTCCCACAGCCGGCGCCGGTCCTCGTACCCCTGTCCCATCTGGCCGAGGGTCCCCACGTCGTATTCCTCCGGCTCGTCGAAGGGTTGGAAGACGTCCGGGTCGGCCCAGTGGGGCAGCCACCAGGTGTTGGGGTTGCCGCGGCTGCGGTAGTCGTCCAGGAAGCCCTTCTGGCTGATGAAGTTGAAGTCGAAGAGGCGGCAGCGGTCGATTCGGTTGAAGTCCCAGGCGTTGCACACCCAGTGCGCCGCCGGGAGCCAGCTCGGCCGCCGGTCCAGGTCGTCGAAGAAGAAGTTGGCCTCCTGCTCGATGACCAGGTCCACCCGGACGCCGGCGGCCCGCAGTTCCTCCAGCATCCGGGGCAGGCTCACCCGGGCGCCGTGGGGGTACTTGAAATGGGTGTAGTCCCAGTGGCCGATGGTGATGACGTGGTGGCCCATGGCCCGCGCCGCCCGCTGCAGGTCGGGGGTGCCCGACCAGAGGATGGTCAGCGGGCGATCGGCCAGCGGCACGGGCGGGCGGACCTCCGCCGGCGGCACGGGCATGCCGGGACGGCGCCGCGCCACCAGGTCGAAGCTGTGCCCGTCGCGGATGGTATCGAACCGGACCAGCTCCAGCCAGGGCATCCGGTCGACCGTGTTCCGCAACTCGTCGGGCGTGAAGAAGCGCAGGTGGACGTGCTCCTCGGATTGCGGATCGGGCACGCTGCGCCGGTCGCGCACGACCAGGACGAGGGGGGCGCCGGGCTTGAGCACCCGCGACCACTCGGTCAGCGCCTGCTCGGTGTAGAAGAACTCTTCCAGGCTGTGGAGGGCAGCCACGAAGTCCATGGACTCGTCGGGGAAGGGCAGGCGGATCGCGTCGCAGACCTGGTCCGGATGAACCAGGGGGTTGACGTCGACGCCGACGGCGTTCCAGTTGACCTTCCAGGCTCCGCAGCCGACGTCCAGGCCGCGGGCGCCTTCACAGTACGGCGCGACGGCCGCCCATTGGGAGTTGAATATATCCCGGCCGTCGTGGCGCGGGTAGGTTTGCAGGACCATGCGCGGGTTCCTCCGGGTAGCCCGGCGGGCTGGCGATTCGTACCGGTGGCGGACCTGTCCCAGCCTATGTAAGGCGGGCCCACTCGGTGCAACCCCGCGGTTTCCTGAAATGCATTCCCGCTCACCAGGTGATCAGCATGCTCCGGCTGACGGTGAAGTTACCGAGCTGGATGCCCCACTTCTCGGTGTACTTCTGCAGGTTTTCAGGAAACCGCGGGGTTGAACCGAGTGGGCC
>DYIH01000209.1 GCA_020723785.1 Thermaerobacter marianensis | reverse complement strand
TCCGGCCACTATAAGTCCCTGAAGCTGGGCGCCGTCCAGGGAGTCGGCGGTGGACCCCGGGCGGATGGCGTCCCCCAGGCTCAGGGTGACGTCGTATTCCTTTAAAATCTCCAGCAGCCGGTCGAACTGCTCGAAGAGGGGGTTCTCCCGGGCATGGTGCAGCATCCAGGCCGTCATCAGCGCGCCGCCGCGGCTGACGATGTCGCAGACCCGGCCCTCGGCCCGCAGCTTGTCCACGGTCTCCAGGGTGACGCCGCAGTGGAGGGTCATGTAGTCGACGCCGTCGCGGGCCTGCCGCTCGATGACGTCGAACAGGTCATCGGCCGTCATGTCGATGACGGCGCCACGCTTCTCCAGCGCCTCGACCGCAGCCTGGTAAACGGGCACGGTGCCCACCGGCACCGGCGAGCTCTCGATGAACACGCGCCGGGAGCGGTCGATATCGGCGGACCTGCCGGTGGACAGGTCCATCACCGTGTCGGCTCCGTATTCCAGGGCCACCCGCAGCTTCTCCAGTTCCTCATCGACGCTGCGGAAGTTGGGAGACGTGCCCAGGTTGGCGTTGACCTTCGTGCGCAGCCCGTTGCCGATGCCGATGGGATCGAGCCCGGCGTGGTTCACGTTGGCCGGGATGACGATCGTCCCCCCGGCGACCCCGGCCAGGATGAATTCGACGTCCAAACCTTCACGTTCGGCCACCCGCCTCATGGCCGGGGTCACCTGTCCGGCCAGGGCGGCGGTTCGCTGAGTATGAAGCGTATGGGTTATCACCCTTGAAGTCCCCTTTCCTGCCGGCATCGCGGCCGGCCCGCGAGCGGCCCCTAGTCTCTGCCGATATTCTATCACAGGACCCCGACGACAAAGCGTGGGGGTCGAGGCCGTGGGCAAGCGGTGCTCTCCATCGGAGGAACTCGAGTGGCCGTTTGGTTGGCGGCCCCACCGAGCGCTCCGTGACGAAGGTGGTGCGACGAGCTCTATGGGCAGGCTCCGCACAAAGGAAGAACAGCTTCAGGCGCGAAATTATGATTATTCCATGTGCCATCCGAGGAGGCCCTCACCATGTCCGACCATGCGGCGATGGCCGCAGAACTGGAATTTCACCTTCGGCCGGAGACGTTCCCTCTGGCGATCCGCGTCGTCAGGGGCAGCGAGCCGCTGCCGGAGAAAGCGCGCCGGCCGGTCCGCGACCTGGGCATACAGATCTCCATCTGCCAGGGGATCAGCATGGCCCGCCGCTACGGCTGGACACTGGTCATGGGCGCCGAGGACCTCTCCTGCCCGATCGCCCTGGTGGCCTTCGGCCATCGGGAGGCGATACCGTACTACACCGAGGGGCGCCTGGCCTGCGGGATGTACAACGCCGACCTGGAGGCCGGCGCGGCCTCGGAGGCGGCGGTGCCCAAACTGGCGCCGGACGAGGCCAGCGCGGTGGTGGTCGGACCTCTGGCGCGGGCGGCCTTCGAGCCGGAGACGGTCCTGGTCTACGGCAACCCGGCCCAGATGATGCGCCTGCTGGCCGGCATCCTTTGGCGGCGGGGCGGGGCGCTCGCCGCCACCTTGACGCCCCGGGCCGACTGCGCCGAGATCGTCATCCGCACCGCGCGGACCGGCGAGCCCCAGTTCATCCTGCCCTGCTACGGCGACCGGGTCTTCGGCCAGACCCAGGACCACGAGGCGGCCTTCGCCATACCGTTCGGCAGAATGCCGGAGGTGATCGAGGGGCTGAAGGGGACCCAGGCCGGCGGCGTACGCTACCCGATCCCGTCCTACCTGCGTTACCGGGCGGAGTTCCCGGAGACATACCGCAAGCTGGCCGGGATGTGGACGCATCCCGAAGGTTGAGCGAGGGGTTGCCTTTGACGACGAACGCGTATCCACAGCACCCGCGACCGTCCTGCCACGCCGCCATCATCGAACACGGCCGGCTGCTCCTGATCCAGCGCGCTCATGACCCGTACCAGGGCTGGTGGGGGCTGCCCGGCGGCGGCGTCGAGCTGGGTGAGACGGTGGCCGAGGCGCTGCGGCGGGAAGTGCGGGAGGAGACCGGTCTGGAGATAGCCGTGGGCCGGTTCCTCGACCTGAAAGACGCCATCGGCCGCGAGGGCGGGAACCGCGTCCTGTACCACTACGTCATCCTGTTCTTCACGGCCACGGTCCTCGGGGGAACGCTCCAGGCCGGCGACGACGCCGCCCGGGCCGTCTGGGTTCCCCCGGAAGCGCTGGCCGACCACCCGCTCGTCCCCGGCGCCGAAGACATCATCCGGCTTGCCGGCTTCATCCGGGCCTGACGGGTTCCTCCCCGCCGTCATCGCCGGACCACGGCTGACGCAGGGCCGCGGCCATCTCCGATACCGCCTCGCCGGGGACGTACGCCCCGTCCTCCCTCCATTCAGATGCCCTGACGGCACTGAGGAGGCGCGCCACATCCACGCCGAGATATACCGGTGCATAGGGCGCCAGGTTCTCCAGCGCCTTGTTCAACAGCTTGCGGGTACCCTCCGGACGCCCGTTCCGCTGCTGGTGCAGGGCGACCGCCAGCTGGAGGACCCCTTTGTAGAAGTTGTCCCGGTGTTCCCGCCAGCAATGCTCCAGCACCTGGTTGGCCGCCAGGTAGTCGCCGGCGGCGAAGAAACGGACGAAGTCCTCGTAAGCCGGGGGGAGCCCGTTCAAACCCACAGGCGTCACCTCCGTTGCGCAAACAGCGTCACCGGTCCCCGCCCAACCCCATTCTACCCCAAAACCCGCCGGACCCCGCCGGGTGGCCCGGTTAAAACATTCCGTCAACTTTTTCGATGCAAAGGTTGGGTTCAAGGCGGCCAGGTGGGGGGGGGAACCGGTGACGCGCCTGATCGATGACGCCATGTGCCAGTTGTTCGACAATTCCCTGGACGGCATCGTCATCACCGGGCCGGACACGGTGATCACCCACGTCAATACCGCCTACGAGCGGATCGTCGGCTATCCCCGGGAGCACCTGATCGGCAAGCCGGTCAGTGTCGTCAAGTCGGGCAAGACGCCACCGGAAACCTTCACCGACATGTGGCGGCAGTTGAAGACCTCGGGCCGCTGGATAGGCGAGCTGATCAACCGCCGCCAGAACGGCGAGGAATGGTACGGGTTCCTGTCCATCACCAAGCTGGTGGGCGATGACGGCAGCGTGCTCGGCTACGTCGGCATCATCCGCGACATCACCGACCGGGAACGCACGGAGCGCATGCTGGTCCAGAAGCTCCGGGAACTGGCGGTGACGCAGGAGATCACCGTCAAGACCCTGGCCCTCCTCTCAGAGCACAAGGATCCCGACATCTCCGGCCACCTCGACCGCAT
>DYIH01000208.1 GCA_020723785.1 Thermaerobacter marianensis | reverse complement strand
TGAGAACTTACAAAGAGGCTGGGGGCGCTTTCCCCAGCCTCTTCATCATCTAAATAAAAGGTGATGCCGATGCTTTTGGCTGCGCTGGGAAACGAAAAGACGATCGACGTGAAGAAAGCGCTGGAAGCCGCCAACCTGGAGTCCATCCTCTCGGAACTGGACGGCTTGGTCGGTCTTGATGCGGTCAAGGCACGGGTGCGGGAGCTGGCCGCCTACCTACTCGTGGACCGCCTGCGCCGCGACCACGGTCTGCTGGCCGAGCGGCCCGTGCTGCACATGTCCTTCACCGGCCGGCCGGGGACGGGGAAGACGACGGTGGCCGGCGTCATGACCCGCATCCTCTTCCGGCTCGGCTACATCCGCAAGGAGCAGATGGTGGTGGCCAGCCGCAACGAGCTGATCGGCGAGTACGTGGGCCACACGGCGCCCAAGACCAAGGACATGATCAAGCGCGCCCTGGGCGGGGTGCTGTTCATCGACGAGGCTTACTATCTATACCGTAAGGACAACGAACGGGACTACGGCCAGGAGACCATCGAGATGCTCCTGCACGAGATGGAGAACCGCCGCGACGACCTGGTGGTGATCTTCGCCGGGTACAAGGAGCGGATGGAGGAGTTCTACCGGCTGAACCCGGGGTTGTACTCGCGGGTGGCCCACCACATCGAGTTCCCGGACTTCAGCGTCGACGAACTGCTGCAAATCGCGGAGCTCATGTTGGGGGAGCAGATGTATTCGCTGGACCCCGCCGCCCGTGAGGTCCTGGGTGCCTATATCCGCCGGCAAATGGACCTGCCTCACTTCTCCAACGCCCGCACCGTGCGGAACATCGTCGACACGCTCAAGCTGCGCCACGCCCTGCGCCTGTCCGCCGCCGCCGGGCCTGTCGGCAAGGACGACCTCGCGCGCCTCGAGCCGGCGGACGTGCCGCCTGTGGAAGCATAACGCGACCACCTGCTCGATGATGGCGCGATAGTCACTGCTGCAGTCGGCGAATGTCTTATTGCAGCGGCCATGACGCGGCGGATATAATGAGGCCGAATCCAGCCGGGCCGCAAGCGTGGCGCTATTGCGCCGGTTGCAGCGAAAGGCGGCGATACGTTGGCCAACCGGCACGCGGTCAGCCCGGGCGAGCCGCAGGAGGACGCTCCGGCGGCCCCCGGAAAGAAAGTCTGGGTCAATGTGGTGACGGCCCTCTTCCTTCTGGGCTTCGTCGTCGCGACGATCACGTACAACAAGAGCATCAAAACCAGGGCCAAGGTCGGCCAGCCGGTCCCCGATCTGAAGGTAGAGGACATGTCCGGCCGGCCGGTGGCCCTCTCTGGTTTCCTCGGCCAGCCGGTGCTCCTCAACCTATGGACGACCTGGTGCACCAGCTGCCGCGAGGAGACCCCCGCCCTCCAGGCCTTCCACGAGCGCTACGGCGAAAAGATGAAGGTCGTCGGCCTCGACGTCAAGGAACCGGTGGCGACCATCGAGGAATACGTGGACTTTTACGACATCACCTTCCTGATCCTGCGGGACAAGAAGGGGGACGCCGTCAGCCGTTACAACATCCGCGGCTACCCGGAGACCTGGTTCGTCGACAAGGGCGGCGTCGCCCGCAAATACTGGGAAGGTCCGCTGACCTTCGAGCTGATGCAGGGGTTCTACCAGGAGACGACGGGGCAGCCGATCGACCAGGCGCGGGTGGGGGCCGTTCAGGCGGGCGGCCGACTGCAAGCGGCCGGCCTCCCGGCGGGCGTCACGAACGGCGTGCCGGCCCTTTTTGCCGGCACCACCAACGGCCTCTTCACCTCCACCGACGGCGGGCGGTGGCAGCTCTTCAACCCGGAGGACAAGCCGTTGTCCGTAGGGGGCATCACGGCGTTGGCCTTTCCTGTCGGAGCGCCAGAATTGATGTTCGCTGCCGGGAACAACATCGGCGTCCGGCGCTCGCGGGACGGCGGCCGCCGATGGGAGGACGCCGGCGGGGGGCTCCCGTCCAAGGATGTGCGCGCTTTGGCGTCCGATCCGGCCGGCAAGGTGCTCTATGCCTGGGTGGCCGGCGGCGGCCTGCACCGTTCCGGCGACGGCGGCGCCTCGTGGCAGGCGGTGCCGGGTCTGGACCCCAGCCTGCCGGTGACGGCGCTGGCCGTCGACCCCCGCATCCCCGGCCGGCTGCTGCTGGCGGCGGCCCAGGAAGGCCAGCTCGGCTGGCGGGGGAAGCTCTTCGAGAGCGCCGACGGCGGGAGCCGGTGGGCCGAGATCGAGGTCAAGGAGACGATCCGCGGCATCGAGTTCGCGCCGGCCGTCTTCGGCATCGCTTTCGATCCGGGCCGGCCCGACAGGGTCTACCTGGCCACCAGCAGGGGGATATGGAAGAGCGAGGCCGGCGGCAACCGCGCGACTTGGCTGCGCAAGAGCCACATGCGGGAGATGTCCGGCGTGGCCGCCGCGGCGGGACCCGACGGGCGCACCTGGTTGCTGGCCGGCGCCCCCAACGGCGACATGTATCTGTCCGAAGATGGCGGCGCCGGCTGGCGCCTGCTGACGAAGTAAAAAGGGGGGGACGGCATGGGTGCCGAAACGATCACCGTTCCCCTGGCCTTCCTGGCCGGGCTCGTATCCTTCTTGTCGCCCTGCTGCCTGCCGCTGGTGCCTACCTATGTGACCTACCTGACGGGCAGTTCCTTCGATGAGTTGGCGGGCGATATGACGCCTGTGCTGCGACGGCGGATCATCATCAACGCCCTGGCCTTCATCGCCGGCTTCTCCATCGTCTTCATCGCCCTGGGACTGGGGGCCAGCGCCGTCGGCCAGTTCTTCCGGGCGAACATGAACCTCATTCGCCAATTGAGCGGCATCGTCGTCATCGCCTTCGGCTTCTATCTGATGGGCCTCCTGCGGATCTCCTTCCTGGAACGGGAGATGAAGGCCCACGTGATGCCGGGGCGGGCCAGCCTCGGCAATTCGTTCCTCATCGGCGCCACCTTTTCGGCGGGTTGGACTCCCTGTGTCGGTCCGGTCCTGGCTGCCATCCTGGCCGTCGCGGCCACCGCCGACAATACCGTGACGGGCGGGGTCCTCCTGGCCTCGTACTCCCTCGGGCTGGCGGTGCCCTTCTTCCTGACGGCGCTCTCCGTCGGCTGGCTGGCGCGTTTCATGCCGCGCCTCGGCCGCCACCTGCCCAAGATCCGCTTCGCCAGCGGGTTGTTGCTCGTGTTGGTGGGCATCATGATCTACACCGGCACCTTCACCCGGCTCAACAATTACTTCAATACCAATTTGCCGATATAAACCTTATGGTAGGTAAAGGGGACACGGTAGGATTGTTGCACCAAGGCGTGGCGGTTTCGAC
>DYIH01000207.1 GCA_020723785.1 Thermaerobacter marianensis | reverse complement strand
GATCGTAGAAAATGAGGCGCCCGCCATCCGACAGGTGGAGGATGAGATGAACGTGGCGGGGGGACAGGCCGGCCGGCTCCAGCGCGCCGGCCGGGACGTGGACGAGGCGTCCGGTCATGCGCAGGTGGACCGCCAGCGCGGCGCCGCCCGACAGGCGAGCCAAGAGGTACTTGCCGCGCCGGTCGAAGCCGGTGAAGGAGCGTCCCTCGAGGGCGTGCGCGAAGAGATCCGGCGCGAATTCCGTCTCCATGGCCAGGCAGTGGGGGGACCGGACCTCCACGGCGCTGATCGACAGGCCCGACACGGCCTCATCCAGGTTCCGGCGGATCGTCTCGACCTCGGGCAGCTCCGGCACGCTCCCCCTCCTTCTCCGATGCGCGTTGCATTCCTTCGCGCGCCTACACCTCGTACCAGCTGGCGCCCACCTTGGCCTCCACCTTGAGGGGCACGGCCAGGTCGGCCACGCTTTCCATCTTTTCCACGACCAGGCCGGGGACCGTGTCCACCTCGTCCTCGGGGACCTCGAGGATCAGCTCGTCGTGGACCTGCAGGATCAGGCGCGACCGCAGCCGCCGTGCCCGGAGTTCCCGGTGGACGGCGATCATGGCCAGCTTGATGATGTCGGCGGCCGTTCCCTGAATCGGTGTGTTCAGGGCGGTGCGCTCGGCGAACTGGCGGCGGGCCGGGTTCCTCGAGTTGATCTCCGGCAGGTGGCGCAACCGGTTGTAGAGGGTGCGCACCACCCCCTCCCGCCGCGCCCGGGCGATGATCTCGTCCATGTAGCGACGCACCCCCGGGAAACGGGCGAAATACCGTTCGAGGAAGGCCCGGGCCTCGGCGCGGGTGATGTTCAGGTTCTGGGCAAGGCCGAAGTCGCTGACGCCGTACACCGAGCTGAAGTTCACCGTCTTGGCGGTGTAACGCATCTCTTCGGTCACCGCCTCCGGTTCGACGCCGAAGACCTCGGCCGCCGTGGCCCGGTGGATGTCGGCTCCCTCCCGGAAGGCCCGGATCAACCCCTCGTCGCCCGAGAAGTGGGCCAAGAGGCGCAGTTCGATCTGCGAGTAGTCGGCCGCCAGCAGCAGCCAGCCCGGCGGCGCCACGAAGGCCCGGCGCAGGCGGCGGCCCAGGGACTCGCGGACCGGGATGTTCTGCAGGTTCGGCTCGGTGCTGGACAGGCGGCCGGTGGCCGTCACCGTCTGGTTGAAGGTGGTGTGCACCCGCCCGGTCGCCGGGTCGATCAGCGGCTTCAGCCCGTCCACGTAGGTGCCGAGGAGCTTGACCAGATGGCGGTATTCCAGCACCCGCGCGGCGACGGGATGCTCGCGTGCCAGCGACTCCAGCACCGCGGCGTCGGTGGACCAGCCGGTCTTGGTCTTGCGGCCCCGCGGCAGGCCCATCCTCCCGAACAGTATTTCCCCGAGCTGCTGGGGCGAATTGATGTTGAACTCGGTACCGGCCAACCCGTGGATCTCTCCGGCCAGATCCCCGATGCGGTCGCGGAACTCGCGGCCCAGCTCGTCCAGCACCGCCGGGTCGACCAGGATGCCGGCCGCCTCCATGTCCGCCAGCACCGGCACCAGGGGCAGCTCGATCTCGCGGTACAGCTTGTCCAGTCCGCAGGCGGTCAGTTCCGCCGCCATGGGTTCCCACAGGCGCGCCACCGCCGCCGTCCGGGCCGCCAGCCGGCGGGCCGCCGCCCGTTCCTCGCCGCCGCCGTCCGGGTGGTCCGGCAGCGCCGCGCCGAGATAGCGTTCCACCAGGTCGTCCAGCGGGTAGCCGGAGCGGGTCGGCTCCAACAGGTAGGCCGCCACGGCGGTGTCGAAGGCCAGGCCCTCGCCGCCGCGCCCCTGCCGCCGGAGGAAGCGCCACAGGGGCTTGACGTCGTGGCCCGCCTTTTCGAGGGAAGGGTCGGCCAGGGCGGGAGCCAGGGCTTCGAGGAGGGCTTCGGCGGGGAGTCCCTCCAGCCCGTCCATCCATACGTAAACCCGCTCACCTGCACCGGGCAGCCAGGCCACGCCGGCCAGGCCGGCGCCGTTGCCGGTCCCCGGCTGGCCGGCCCCGGGTTTGCCGGGCCCGGGTCTGCCCGGCCCCGTCTTGCCGGTGCCCGTTTTGTCGGCGCCCGCCCAGGACACGGCCAGGGCCATCCGGCCGGCTTGGACGGCCTCGGCCACGCCCTCCCGGGCGGCTTCAGGGATGTCGACGAACCGGATGTCCGCCGCCTCCACGACGGTGTTTCGCGACGGCGCGGGAACGACCCTGCCGGCCGCAGCCGCTCCGACGCCCCCCGCCGCCGCTCCGGCGGCCGCAGCCACCCCGACGGCGCCCGCCGCCGCTCCGACGCCCTCCGTCTCACCGTCGGCAGACCCGCCCAGATCGAGGCGCTTCAGCAGGCTCTTGAACTCCAATTCCGTGAAAAGACGGCGCAAGGCGGCCCGGTCGGGTTCGCGGCGCCGGCACTCCTCCAGGTCGGCATCGACGGGCACGTCGGTAACGATGGTGGCCAGCCGCCGGGACATCTCCGCGGCCTCGCGATGGGCGGCCAGGGACTCGCCCACCTTCCGGCCCCGCAGTTCGTCCAGGTGGGCGTACACCCCCTCCAGGCTGCCGTAGGTCCGGATCAGGTCGAGAGCCGTCTTCTCGCCGATGCCTGGCACGCCGGGGATGTTGTCGGAGGGATCGCCCATGAGGGCTTTGACATCGATGAGCTGGCGGGGTTCAAGCCCGTACTTCTCGCGGACCGCCGCCTCGTCGAAGACCTCCATCTCGCTGATCCCCTTGCGGGTAAGGACGGCGCTCACCCGCGGGCCGACCAGCTGCAGCAGGTCGCGGTCGCCGCTGACCAGGAGCACGCGCCAGCCGCGGGACACCGCCTCGGCGGCCAGACGGCCCAGCACGTCGTCGGCCTCGTAACCCGCGCACTCGTAGACGGGGACGCGCAGGGCGGCCAGCGCCTCGCGCAGGAGCGGCGCCTGGCTGCGCAGTTCGTCGGCCATCTCCGGCCGGTGGGCTTTGTACCGCTCGAAGGCCTGGTGGCGGAAGGTCGGCGCCGCCGTGTCGAAGACGACGGCCAGGCAGTCGGGGTTCTCCTCGTCCAGGAGCTTGAACAGCATCGTCAGGAAGCCGAAGACGGCGCCGGTCGGCTGGCCACGCCGGTTGGCCAGATGCGGCAGGGCGAAGAAGGCCCGGTGGAAGAGGCTGTGGCCGTCGATCAGGGCGATGGTCTCGGACAAGGCGGCACCTCGCGGTCGGCACGGCGTCCCAGCCGCGTTTCCGGACGTTTCCGGGATGCGGTGGGATGTGATTTCGTCCATATGTATTGTTCAACGCCGGCGCCGCCAACCCTCCCCCGGGCTCAGAAATGGACGCGAGCCGCGCCGGTCGCC
>DYIH01000206.1 GCA_020723785.1 Thermaerobacter marianensis | reverse complement strand
CGCGAGGCGGCGGCGCGGCGGCCGGGCTGAGCCTCGTCCAGATGTTGGTGGCCGGGTCCAGCCGCCATGTGTCGCCGAGGTAGCCGGCCCCCGACCGGTAACCGCCGAAGAGGTAAATCCTGCCGTCCCTTCCGGCGACCAGCCCGTGACCGATGCGTGAGGATGGCCCCGCGGAGGCATCGAGGAGCCGCCAACCGCCGGATCGCAGGTCGAATGCCCAGGTGTCGCCGAGGAAGGCGCTGTCCTGGCCGCCGAACAGGAAGACGAGCCCGACCCCACTGGCGGCGAGGGTATGGCGCCGCCTGCGGGGTGGGGCGAGGAGGGTGCTCGTTTGTATCCAGCGTCCCTCCGCCGAGGGTGCGGGGGTGCCGCCGTGGGATTGAGCCAGAGCGCGCGAGGCGGCGGCCAGGTTGAGGAGGGTCGCTGCCGGCGCGGCGTAGGCGGCCAACCGGAGGAGCCGGCGGCGGGAAATAACGCCGACGCGGGCGGCTGGTGGACCGCTCTCCATTACGCGGTCCGCCGGAGTCCGGTGCCGCGACGTCACGGCAACAGCCATTGGATGGTTGGCGCCGTCCCCGGGAACGTCGACGTCGGTGTGTCGGGGTGCATTGCCGTTTGGCATGCCGTAAAATCCCATCTCGCCACTCTCCTTCCAAAAAATTACTGCTTAGATAATATCAAACCCATATATTGCCAGTCAAGTGTTTTTTCGACCCTGGGACCGTTTCATCGGCCGCTTCATAACGGTCTTCGGGCTGCTCAGCCGCGGGGCGGGGCTGCGGTGGCGTTCTCCGGCGGGGGGCCGATACTACGGTCCGGGGAGGCCTGGGTGGCAGCGGGGGCAGCCGGCCCGGTCGGCGCGGAACCGGTGGAGGGCCGGCGCGTGGCAGTCCAGGCAGCGCATCCCCCGCCGGGCGTGGGCGTCATGGGCGAAGACCGACAACTCGACGGCGGCATGGCAGCCGCGGCAGATCTCGTCCGGGACCCGGGCATGGGCTTGGACCTGGGCCGGATTACGTGTCAGCACGAGGAGAAGCCGCCGTGCTCCTTCCACGGCTCCGGCGCCGTGGCAGGCGTGACAACCTATACCGCGGTGCTCACCGCACCGCCAGGATTGGCAGGCTGGGACCATCACGTGGCAGCGGGCGCAGAAGGCGGGGCTGTCCAGGTAGGTCTGGGCCGCGCCGCGGGCGAGGGGGACCAGCAGGAGCGCGGCTCCGGCGACGGCCAGGGCGGCCGTCAGGGCCGCGGCAGCCAGGGCTGCGGCGGAGGATGGCCGGTGTCCACCGCCGGATCCTCCTTCCAGGTTCGTCGATGGCGACATCACGGGGTGGGCGGAAAGCGCAGACGAGGATGGCGGCGGCCGTCCGCTTTCCCGCCGCGAAGGACGCGGAGGGAGGTCGCTCGCTGGCCGGGCCTGCCGGCGTTCGGCGGGAGCCCCCGTCCGGAGGGCGGGGTGGGGCTGGAATGGCCTGCCAGCGCCAGGGCGGCCTCGATCCTGTCGACCACGCGCGCGAGGACAACGCGAGTTTGCCGCTCACGGGCATGATTCGCCTCGGCGGCGACGCACTCGACGAAGGACTCCCATTCCTCCCGCGTGCCGGTCAGCCGGACCGTCTCCTCCACGAAGAGCAGGGCGCGGTGAACGATGGCCTCCTCCTCCCGCGAGAGGATGAACATGGAGCGCAGCGCCCCGTATTCCGCCTCGGACACCTCTACGTCGATGGTTTCCGATGCCGTGGAGGGGCGGAAGGCGCTGAAGTCCCACAACGTGTTCTCCCAGTGGTGAATGATGCCGTTATCGCCGCAGGCCCCGCATTGCCACTCGATGAAACCGTCCTCCCGCCGCAGCGCCCACAGGCGGCCGGGGCAGGGTTTGCGGCCCGGCCGGCGCCGGCAGCGCAGCGCCGTGGGTATGGGCGCTTCTGCGTCCTGCTGGGAGGCGGCCGAGACGATGGCGCCGAGGAAAGCGGCCCAGCGCCTGGCGGGTCCGCGGATCACAGGGCTCCCCCATTCATCCAGATAATGGGTCATGTCGGTCACGTACACCGCTGCCATCCCCCTTCGCACCGTGGTTCGACCCCGAGCGACCGTACCTGAGCTGATCTTTTCTTCCACCGGGCCGCGGTTCCTGCCGGGGTATTCTCAGCCGGTTCCGCCGTCTACCCGGCTTTGAAAACCAGCACCCCCATGGGGCCGTGAGGGACATTTTTCCGGACAGCGATGACAAGCGGCGCTACTGGCGCCGGGTGTTACGGATGGCGGCGCTGCTCCACGACGTGGGACATCTACCCTTTTCTCACGCTGCCGAGCATGAACTGCTTCCGCCGGGATGGGACCATGAGCACTTGACGGTGGCCATCATCTGTAGCCCGGAAATGCATGAACTATGGGGTTCCCTGACGCCACCGCTCAGGGCCGAGGATATTGCCAAGCTGGCGGTGGGACCGAGGAAGCTCAAGACCGAACGCTTCATGGACTGGGAGGCGATCCTCTCCGAGATCGTCGTGGGAGATGCCTTCGGCGCTGACCGGATCGACTACCTGTTGCGGGACTCTCACCACACCGGGGTCGCTTACGGTCGCTTCGATCACCATCGACTCATCGATACTTTGAGAATCCTGCGAAAGGCTTGGACGGGTCAACAGAACCATCCCTCGGGGTTGAAGACGGCGGGCTGCATTCGGCGGAGGCGCTACTGTTGGCGCGGTATTTCATGTTCACCCAGGTGTATTGCCATCCCGTCCGGCGAGCCTACGACGTTCACCTGAAAGATTTCTTGAAAAAGTGGCTACCGGGAGGCTTTTTCCCGGTGGACATCGAAGAACACCTGAGCCTGACGGATAACGAGGTGCTTTCGGCCATCGCGGGAGCGGCGCGTGACCCGGGGGTTCCGGGTCATGAGGAGGCTTGGCGGCTCTTCGCTCGCCGACATTTCCGCCAGTTGTACCAACGGAACCCGAGCGACTACGCCGTCAATCCGGAAGCGGGCCGAGCGATCTATGAAGCCGCTTGCCGCGAATTCGGGGTGGACAACCTGCGCAGGGATTCGTATAAGCAAAAGGGCGGGTCTCCGGACTTCCCCGTGTTGATGCGCGACGGACGCATCGCTTCTTCCTTGGCGGTGTCCGACGCGTTGAGCAACCTACCGGTGGTGGCTATCGACTTCGTCTTCGTGGCCCCCGAGATCCGTGCCCAAGCCGAGCGGTGGCTTGAGGAGAACCGTTTGCGGATCATCCGACAAGAATGAAATAAAGGAGGAGAGGACGGCATGGAACGGTTGGAGCGTGACGCGATCCTGCTGTCGCTCATCGAGGAGATGAGCGAGAAGGGGAGTTGTGTTGTTGCTCACGCTCTTTGGCCACCGTCGTCCCACATAGATTGGCCGGTT
>DYIH01000205.1 GCA_020723785.1 Thermaerobacter marianensis | reverse complement strand
AGAGTGGCGGTCTCCAAAACCGTTGGTTGGGGGTTCGAGTCCCTCCGGGCCTGCCATTCTTTTGCAAAGTCCCCGCCGGATCGCATGACCGGCGGGGCGAGATTTTGCCTGAGGGGCGTAGACGTTTGAACCGGATCGCCAACTATCTCCGCGAGGTTCGGGCGGAATTGAAGAAGGTGACGTGGCCGTCCCGGCAGGAAACGACCGTTTCAACTCTGGTCGTGGTGATTTCCGTATTCCTCGTCGCCCTGATTCTCTGGGGGATCGATATCGTGCTGGGCCAGCTTCTCAAGTTGATCATCTGACCCGCCCGGCCTGGAGGCCTTCCTGAGATTATGGAACAAGAAGTCGCGGTGCCCAACAAACAGTGGTATGTGATTCATACCTATTCCGGGTATGAGTTGAAGGTCAAGAGCAACCTGGAAAAGCGGGTCACCACCATGGGGGTGGAGGACAAGATTTTCCGGATCCTCGTGCCCATGGAGGAGTACGTCTAGGTCAAGGACGGCAAGAAGAAGACGGTGAAACGCAAGGTCTTCCCCGGCTACGTCCTGGTGGAGATGGTGATGACCGACGACTCCTGGTATGTGGTGCGCAACACGCCGGGGGTGACCGGTTTCGTCGGTTCGGGTTCCAAGCCGACCCCCCTCATGGAGTCAGAGGTCCAGGCCATCATGCGGCAGGCCGGGGTTGAGGAGCCCAAGCCGAAGATCGACCTGCAGGTCGGCGAAAACGTGCGGGTTCGCACCGGCCCCTTCGAAGGCTTCATAGGAGTGATCGAGGAGATCGACGGTGACCGTGGCAAGGTGCGCGTGCTCGTTTCCATGTTCGGCCGCGACACGCCCGTGGAACTCGATTTCACGCAGGTGGAGAAGTTGTAAGGCGCACGCGCCTGGAAATAAACCGGCGGTCCCCGCCTGCGACCCGGCGGGGTGTTGTAGAGGAGGCAGCCGTTCGTAATGGCCAAGAAGGTGATCGCCCAGGTCAAGCTCCAGATCCCGGCGGCGAAGGCTACGCCCGCCCCGCCCGTCGGGCCGGCCCTGGGCCAGCACGGTGTCAACATCATGCAGTTCGTCAAGGAATTCAACGAGCGGACGAAAGATCAGGCAGGCCTGGTGATACCGGTGGTCCTGACCGTTTACGCCGACCGTTCCTTCGACTTCGTGACCAAGACGCCGCCGGCGTCAATCCTGCTCCTGCGGGCTGCCGGCATCGAGAAGGGGTCTCCCAAACCCAACGTCAACAAGGTGGCCAGGGTGACACGGGCCCAGGTCCGGGAGATCGCCCAGACCAAGCTTCCCGACCTCAACGCCGCTTCGCTCGAGTCGGCGATGAGCATGATCGAAGGCACGGCCCGCAGCATGGGTATCGAGGTGGTAGACTGACGATGGCTTATAGGGGAAAACGTTACGTTGACGCGGCCAAGGCGGTGGACGCCGACAGGCTGTACGAACCGGCCGAGGCGCTGGCGCTCGTCAAGGAGACGGCCCGCGCCAAGTTCGACGAAACGGTTGATGTCGCTGTCCGCTTGGGCGTCGACCCGCGCCATGCCGATCAAATGGTGCGGGGCGCCGTCGTGCTCCCTCACGGCACCGGCCGGCAGGTGCGCGTCGCCGTCTTCGCCAAGGGTGACAAGGCCAAGCAGGCGGAGGCGGCCGGGGCCGACTACGTCGGCGCCGAAGACCTGGTGGAAAAGATCCAGGGCGGATGGCTGGATTTCGACGCGGAGGTGGCCACTACGGACCTGATGGGCCTGGTGGGGCGCCTGGGCAAGGTGCTGGGCCCCCGCGGCCTCATGCCCAACCCCAAGGCCGGGACCGTCACCTTCGATGTGGCGGACGCCGTTCGGGAGATCAAGGCGGGCAAGATCGAGTACCGGGTGGATAAGGCGGGTATAGTGCACGCCCCGATCGGCAAGGCGTCCTTCGACCTCGAAAAGCTGGTGGCCAACTTTCAGGCCCTGATGGAGTCGCTGGTCCGGGCCAAGCCCGAAGCCGCCAAGGGCCAGTATGTCCGCAGCGTGACGGTGTCCTCGACGATGGGGCCCGGCGTCAAGGTCAACGCCCAGCGTGTAACCGTCTGACCGGCGCCGCGCCAGCCATCCGTCCCGCGCTGCATGGAGTGACCTTGACAGTGAGATAGTGTAGGCGTGGTGCCTTGTGAAGGGCCGCGCTCATGCCGCAGACAGCAGGTGCGCCTTGGCGCATAATGGTTGAATTCGCCTGCCGAGGCTCCGAGACAACGCGTAACCCTCGTTCCGGCGGGTTT
Source organism: Thermaerobacter marianensis (assembly GCA_020723785.1). Lineage (GTDB taxonomy): Bacteria > Bacillota > Sulfobacillia > DYIH01 > DYIH01 > DYIH01. The sequence continues at coordinate 1,178 of DYIH01000205.1, read as the reverse complement.
TGGCGCGTGGTCGTCAGGTTTGGCCTTCCGTTCTGCGGGAGGCCATTTTTATGCGGCCGTACGTGGAGAGGAGGTGGATCGTTTGGCGAAAAGTCGTGCGGAGAAGGCCGGGGTTCTGGAAGCGCTGCGGGAGCGGTTCAGCAAGGCCGAGTCCATGGTCCTTGCCGATTACCGGGGGCTCGATGTCGCCGAGATGACGGAGCTGCGCCGGAAGCTGCGGGAATCCCAGGTCGAGTTTGCGGTGGTCAAGAACACCCTGGCCTGGCGGGTCGCCCGGGACCTGGGGCTGGAGGACCTGCGGCCCCACCTGGAGGGGCCGACGGCCATCGCCTTTGGCATGAAGGATGCCGTGGCGCCGGCCAAGGGGATCACCAACTTCATCAAGGACAAAAAGAAACTCGAGATCAAGGCGGGCGTCCTCAACGGGAAGGTTATCAACCTCGACGAGGTCAAGGCCCTGGCCGAACTGCCCTCCCGGGAGGTGCTCCTGGCCAAGGCCCTGGGTTGCCTGCGAGCGCCCCTGGCAGGGTTGGCTACGGTTCTGCAGGCGCCGCTGCGCGGGTTTGTCACGGCGGTCGACGCTTTGCGTCGGGAGAGGGAAGGTTCTTGAGACGGCAGGCCTTGCGCGGCGGTGAAGAAATGCCCAACGAGGCACAAAATCATTAAGGAGGGTTTCAGGGATGTCCAAGGTTGCTGAGGTTTTGGAACTGGTTGAGAACATGACGGTCATCGAACTGGCCGACCTGGTCAAGGCGTTTGAGGAGAAGTTCGGAGTTTCCGCCGCAGCGCCGGTGGCGGTGGCCCCCGTGGCTGCCGCGCCGGGTGCGGCTGCGCCGGCGGCGGCCGAGGAGCAGACCGAGTTCGACGTCATCCTGGCCAGCGTCGGCGCCAACAAGATCAACGTCATCAAGGTTGTCCGCGAGGTGACCGGCCTGGGACTCAAGGAGGCCAAGGACCTGGTCGACGGCGCACCGAAGCCGGTGAAGGAGAAGGTCAGCAAGGAGGAGGCCGAGTCCATCAAGGCCAAGCTGGCCGAGGCGGGCGCAACCGTCGAAGTGAAATAGTTCCTGCTCGGGCGGGAATGAAGCTGGCCCGGCGCCTTTCCTGGCGTCCCCGCCGCCCGGGACCGCGCCCGACCCGCGGTCTGCGCGAAGGGGTTGCCAGGGAAGGCGCCCTTG
>DYIH01000204.1 GCA_020723785.1 Thermaerobacter marianensis | reverse complement strand
CCTCGTCCAGCGCCTGCCGGATGGCGCCGACGCGCCCGTCCATCATGTCCGACGGGGCGACCATGTCGGCGCCGGCCCGGGCGTGGGACACAGCGGTGCGGGCCAAGAGCGGCAGGGTCTCGTCGTTGAGGATCCGCCCGTCGCGGACCAGGCCGCAGTGGCCGTGGCTGGTGAACTCGTCCAGGCAGACGTCGGTGATCACCAGCAGGCCGGGCACCGCCCGCTTGACGGCCCGCACGGCGCGCTGGACGATGCCCTCGTCGTTGTAGGCCTCGGAGCCGGCCTCGTCCTTGCGGTCGGGGATGCCGAAGAGGATGACGGCCGGGATGCCCAGTCCGGCCGCCTCCGCCGCCTCCTCCACGACCCGGTCGACGGACCAGCGGTACTGGCCCGGCAGGGAGCCGATCTCCTCCTTGACCCCTGTTCCTTCCTTGACGAACAGCGGGTAGACGAAATCCCCCGCCGACAGATCCGTCTCCCGCACCAGGTCGCGCAGGGCCCGGCCCTCGCGCAACCGCCGCAGCCGCGTCACCGGAAACGCCATCTGTTGCCAACCTCCTTTTCGTCCATCCCAGGTCCCGCCGCCTTGCCTACGCTGCTATGACCACCCGGTTCTTGCCCGTTCCCTTGGCCTGGTAGAGGGCCGCGTCGGCACTGGCCACCAGCGACGCCGCATCCTCCCCGTGCTGCGGGTAACACGCGGCGCCGACGGAAATGGTCACCTGTCGATGCAGGAAAGGATACGCCTCCACCGCCCGCCGCACCCGTTCGGCCACTTCCTCTGCGACCGCGCAGTCGGCGTTGGGAAGGATCACGGCGAACTCCTCCCCGCCGTAACGGGCCACCAGGTCCGCGTCGCGCACCGCCTCGCTGAACAGGCTGGCGCAGACCACCAGCACCTCGTCGCCGGCCGGGTGGCCGAACGTATCGTTATATGCCTTGAAATTGTCGATGTCAATCATCAGCAGGGACAGCGGTGTCCCCGCCAGATGTGCCCATCGCATCTCCAGAGCCAACCGCTCTTCGAAATAACCGCGGTTGTAGACCCCGGTCAGGGGATCACGGGTGGCCCGCGCTTCCAGTTCCCGGTGGTAAGTGCTCAGTTCGGCGACCATCCGGTTGAAAGCCGCCGCCAGAACGCCCCATTCGTCCCGCGACCGGACGGGGACCTGGACGTTGAAGTCGCCGCGGGACACGGCGCGCAGCGCGCTCACCAAGTCATGGAGGGGGCGCACCAGGCGCTTGGCAATCAGCAGCCCGAGGCCGACCGCCCCGAGGAGGGTCAACAGGCTGACCACGAGGGTTTGCACGTTGAACCGCCAGAGCGGCATCAGGAACTGCGCCTCCGGAATCCTGGCGATCACCCCCCAGCCGGCGTTGCGGACCGGTGAAAAGGCCACCAGCACCTTCTGCCCGTGCTCGTCCACCCCTTCGGCGATGTGTTCACGACCGGATAGAACCTCGCGGACAGCGGGGTTGTCCGAAAGATCCTTCATCAGAAAGGACGAATCCGGATGGTACAAAACGCGGCCCCGCCGATCGACCACCACCACGTACCCCCCCTGCCCGAGGTTCACGCCGGAGATGAGGCGGGACAGGTTGTTGTTGGTCCGCAGGTTCATGCTCCCCGACAGGACTCCGATGCGCCGCCCCCGCTCATCGGTGACCGGGACGGCGACGACCACGATCAAACGCCCGGTCAGGGCCAAAAAGGCATCCGAAACGTAGGCGCGGCGCCCGTCCAACACTTGGCGGACGTAATCCCGGCCGGACAGGTCGCGGCCGATGACGGCCTGGTCAAGCGGGTCGATGGCCATGAGCCGCCCGTCGGCGGCCACGAAGGAGAGCCCGTCGAAGAGGCCGCCGCCCTGGTCCCGGAACTTCTCCAGGGCCACCTGGACGCCCCGCGGGTCCTCCCATGCCACCTGGGAATCGTGCGCCAACAGGCCGAGCAGGTTGGTTCCCGAAAGAAGCAGGTCCTCAAGCCGCCGCGCCAGGGTTTCGGCCGCGCGGCGGTTGGCCATGAAGGCCTCTTCCCGCATCGTCTGGTAGAAGACCACATCGCCCGCCGCCCAGTTGATCAGCCCCGTGATGATCAGGGTCATGGCCACCAGCAGGGTGATCTTCTGGACGAAACTCAGGCTGCGCGGCCGGGTCATGCGCCTTTGGATTCCCATTCAGCCCCATCCGCCCTAGGCAACAGTTCCCTTTACCTCCTGGAAGTAATCGGCCAGCGCCTCCACCAGCCCAGCGATGGTGGACTGGCGGGCGACCACGTGCACCGGCAGGCCCAGCTCCCGGGCCGTGTTGGCCGTCACCGGCCCGATGCAGGCGACGACGGTCCGCCCCAGCAGTTCGACGGCCCCGGGGCCGAGGTTGGCCACGAAGTTTTCCACCGAGGAGGAACTGGTGAAGGTGATGGCATCCAGATCGCCGCCGGCCAGAAGGCGCCTGATCTCCCCCGCCTCCCGCAGGGCGGGCCGGTTCCGATAAACGACGACCTCATCCACGTCCAACCCCCGCGACCGCAGGCCCCGGGGCAGGTCCTCGCGGGCCAGGTCACCCCGTGGCAGGAGCAGGCGTTCCCCCTCCCGGGACAGGGCGGCCAGTGGCTCCAGCAGGGCTTCGGCGCGGAAGTCGGCCGGCACCAGTTCGGCCAGCAGGCCGCGTTCGGCCAGCGTGGCGGCGGTGGCGTCCCCGACGCAGGCGATTTTGATCCCGGCCAGCGAGCGCACGTCCAGACCCAGGTCCCGCAGGCGGCGGAAGAAGTATTCCACCCCGTTGGCGCTGGTGAAGACCAGCCACTGATAGGACTGGAGGCGGGCGATCGCCCCGTCGACCGGATCCCAATCCTCCACCGGCACGATCTCGATCAGGGGCAGCTCCAACGGATCGCCCCCCAGGTCGGCGATCTGCTGGCTCAGCGCCGAGGCCTGGCCACGAGTGCGCGTAACCAGCACCCGCCGTCCGAAGAGTGGGCGCCGCTCGAACCAGGCCAGCCGCTCCCGCAGGCGGACCACCTCGCCGATCACGGCGATGGCCGGGTTGGCGATCCCGCTCCCGATAACCCGTTCCACGATGTCGGCCAGGGTGCCGGTGACCACCCGCTGCCCCGGGAGGGTGCCGGAGGCGATGACCGCCACCGGCGTGTGGGGCGGGCGCCCGCCGGCAATGAGGTTATCCACGACCTGGGCGAGGTTGTTGAAAGCCATCATGACCACCAGCGTATCCACACCTTTGGCCAGGTCCGGCCAAGCCACCCGGGAGGCACCCTTTTCGGCGTCCTCGTGGCCGGTGGTGAAGGCGAACGAGGCGGCATACCCGCGATGGGTCAGGGGGATGCCGGCGTAGGCCGGGACGGCCACCGCCGACGTCACGCCGGGCACCACTTCGAAGGGTACGCCGGCCTGCACGAGGGCATCCGCCTCCTCCCCGCCCCGGCCGTAGACGAACGGGTCGCCGCCCTT
>DYIH01000203.1 GCA_020723785.1 Thermaerobacter marianensis | reverse complement strand
GGTTCCAGCCCGATATGATCGTGGGCGACATGGACAGTGTCAGCGACCGCGCCCTGTCGTGCGGGGCCGAACTGGTGGTACACGCCTATCCGGACGGCCGCGCTCCCGGCCTGGCCAGGACGCGGACCCTGGGGCTGCCGGCCCACGTGCTCCGTTGGCCGGGCACCAGCGAGGACGTGGCCCTGCTCCTGGCCCACGAATCGGGCGCGGCGTTGATCGTGGCGGTCGGCGCCCATTCCAGCCTGGTGGATTTCCTTGAAAAGGGACGCGAGGGCATGGCCAGCACCCTGCTGGTCAGGATGCGTGTCGGTTCCCACCTGGTGGATGCCCGCGGCGTCAGCCTCCTCTACCGCCGTCCCTTGCGGTCCCGCGACCTTTGGCACCTGACCCTGGCGGCCCTGGCGCCAATTGCCGTCGCCGCAGCGCTGGCGCCCACGCCTAGGAGCCTGGTCTACCTCTGGTGGATGCACCTGCGGATGACCGTGGGGCTATAGGCCGCGGGAGGTGGCGCGATGGTCGAATTCCGCTTCTATCTTTTTACATTGATTGCCGTGTTCCTGGCCCTGGCCACCGGGATGTTCATCGGTTCCGCCCTTCCCGGGAGCGAGGCCCTGGCGGAGAAGCAGGACGCCATCAAAGCCCAGATCGAGCGGGAGTTTGCGGCCCTGCGCCAGCGGGAACGGTTTTACACCCAGCAGGTGGCCGATCTGGAGGAAAAGGTCCGGGCCGGGGATCTGTTTGCCGCCAGCGTGCTGCCGCCTTTGGTGCAGGGCCGGCTGGCCGGCCGGCGGGTGGCCGTGCTCACCACCCGCGCGGCCCCGTACCCGGCCCAGGTGGCCGATGTGCTCCGGCAGGCCGGGGCCGTCGTAAGCCAGATCACCGTGGCGGTGCCCGGCGCTGTCGGGGCGCGCGGCGGCGACAGCGAACGGGAGCGATGGCGCGAGGCGGGGCGCCTGCTGGCCCGCAGCCTGATTACGGGCGCCCGGGCGGGCGAGGGCGCCTCGGCCGGCCCGGGGGTCGGCGGGACGGATTCCGGCGGCGCCACGGCGGGGGCGCAGGCGGGGGGTTCCGAGGTTGGAACGCGGCCCGGCGATTCCTCTGGCGCGGAGCCCTTGGCGGGGGTGGTCGTCCTGGTCCACCCCGGGGACCGGGTGTCCGACGTTCAGGCGCTGGCTGGCGGATTGGCCGAGGTCCTGGGGCCCGCCGGGGTGCGCTTGGTGGGTGGTGAGAGCCGTGATACGCGCCCGTCCATTGTCCCGGCGTTCATGAGGTTGGGATTTTCGACGGTGGATGACGCCGACCTTCCATCCGGTCAGGTTGCCCTGGTGCTGCTCCTGGCGGGCGCCGGCGATCAGGGCCATTACGGCATCAAGGAAACGGCGCGGGGGATCCTGCCCCAGCCTGTCCCCGCGGTGCAGGGGGGGAGGCCGTGAGACCCCCCGGCATGGCATCGGATGCGATGAGGCGGGCCAGCGGCGCCCCGCGCATGACGGTCAGCGCCATCATACCTGCCTACAACGAGGCGGAGCGGGTGGGGGAGACGGTGTGGGCGCTGGTGCGCGCAGCCGTCGCCGACGAGGTGCTCGTCGTCGACGACGGTTCGCGGGATGGGACGGCCGCCGCCGCCGCCGCGGCCGGGGCGTCGGTGCTGCGTCTGCCGGCCAACGCGGGGAAGGGGGCCGCGCTGGACGCCGGTGTCGCACGGGCGCGCGGGGATGTGCTCCTCTTCCTGGACGCCGACCTGGGGGCCACGGCCGGCGCCGCGGGCGCACTGATCGAGCCGGTGTTGGATGGACGGGCCGACATGGCTGTCGCCGTCTTCCCGCGGCGGCGCGGCGGCGGCTTTGGCTTGACGGTCGGCCTGGCCCGCTGGGGCATCCGGCGGCTGGTGAGGCTGCGCCTGGAGGCTCCCCTGAGCGGCCAGCGGGCGCTGTTGCGATCGGTTTACGGGGCCATCGGCCGCTGTGCCCCCGGTTTCGGCGTGGAGGTGGGGCTCACCGTGGACGCCGCGCGGGCCGGGTTCCGCGTGGTGGAGGTTCCCGCCGACCTGGATCATGCCGTGACCGGGCGGGACCTGGCGGGCTTCATCCACCGGGGGCGCCAGTTCGTCGCCGTTTGGCGTGCGCTGCTGGCCCGGGGCCTGCTGGGGGCGCTGCTGCGCCCCGGCCGGTGCGTCTCTCTCCACCGGGTGCGGGCCGGCCGGGCCGGCGGAGCCTAGATGGCGTCCGAGGTGCCCCCCCGGTTGATGCCTGCGGTCCTGGCCGCGGTGGCGGCCGGAGCCGTCCTCGCCCGCCTCTGGACGCCCGCGCTCGCCGGTTTCCTGCGGGATAGGGGCCTGGTCCAGGCCAACTTCCTGGGCGAGCCGGTTCCCTGCCCCCTGGGCCTGGCACCGCTGACCGCCGCCCTGCCCCTTTACGCGCTCCTGTCCCTGGCGGTTCCGGACGCGCGCCAGGTGCTCCTTGGCCTGCAGGCGGCGGTGCTCTTCACGGCCCTGGGAGGATTCCTCGACGACCTTGCCGGGGCGGGGGAGCCCAAGGGGCTGCGGGGCCACCTGCGCGCGCTCCGCCGCGGGCGCCTGACCGCCGGTCTTTTGAAGGCCTGCGCCTGCCTCCTGGCGGGGCTCTCGGCCGCCCCCGCCTTGAACGGTCCTCCGGGGCCGGGAGGCGCAGCCGAATGGTTCGTGGACGCCGTTCTGATCGCTCTGTGCGCCAACACCTTCAACGCCTTGGACCTGAGGCCGGGGCGGGCGGCAAAGGCCTTCGCGGCGATGGCGTTGGCTCTGCCGGCGCTGCCGGGCGGGGGGGCGCCGTACCAACTGCTGCTCCTGGCGCCGATGGCCGGCGCCGTTGCCGGCTACCTACCCTTCGACCTGGGACGCCGGGGGATGCTGGGGGACACCGGAGCCAACCCGCTCGGTACGGTCATAGGGGTGGCGCTGGCGCACCGGTTGGAACCGGTGGCCGGCGCGGCGGCGGTCGCCCTGCTCCTCGCCTTTCATCTCCTGCTGGAACGCGTTTCCCTGTCCCGCGTCATCGATGCCAACCCGTTATTGCGTCAAGTGGACCTCTGGGGCCGCCGGGAGCCTTGACAAACTTGTTCCATATCAGCCGCATGTTGCTCCACGTCAGCTGCCGGGCAAGTGATATAATGAACTGAGGGTGCGCGCCCAACGCCGCTTGCGACGTGACCATCGACCCACCCGATCCCCGCCGGGGCGCGCCGCCGCTCCGTCGGTTTAATCAAAACCGAAAGCTTTAGCTATTCAATATTCAAGTAAAACGTTTCCCGTTTCGAATCAATCACCGGGGGGAAAGCCATGGAGCGGGTCCGTTTCCACGAGGATGACTGCAAGGGCTGCGGCCTCTGCGTAAGCGTCTGTCCCAAGAACATCATCTTCCTGGCAGAGCGGATCAACCGCCTCGGTTACCACCCCGCCACCGTCGTCGCCCAGGACGAATGCATCAGTTGCACCCTCTGCGCTG
>DYIH01000202.1 GCA_020723785.1 Thermaerobacter marianensis | reverse complement strand
ATGCCAGGCTTATGCTCACCTGCGCGCCCGCGTCGCGATGGGCGCGCAAAAGCGGCGCCACGTCCAGGGGCGCCACGACGTCGGCATTGATCACCAGCAGCGTGCCTTCAAGCCCCCGGGCGGCGTTGCGGATGGCCCCACCGGTGCCCAGCGGCTCCGTTTCGACCACGAAATCGGCGGCCACGCCGAAAGCGCGGCCGTCGCCGAAATGTTCCATGATGACGTGCGGTTGATGGCAGAGGGTGAAGATGATGCGCGTCACGCCCTGGCCGGCCAGCCAGGCGACCAGGCGTTCCAGCCAGGGCCGGTTCATCACCGGCGCCATCGGCTTGGGCAGATCGAGCGTCAGCGGATGCAGGCGGGTGCCTTGCCCGCCCGCCAGGAGCACGGCCTGCATCGTCCACCTCCTATGACCGGTGGTGCGGGTCGACCACCCATCCCGGCCGTGCCGTCCAGTGGCCGGATGGAGTCAGGGGGTCCTGGGAATGGTAAGGTCATGACGGCTTTTGGGCCTTCGGAGAGCACCCACCGCAGGGAATGGGGGATCGGCGTCATCGGCTGCGGCCGGTTCGCCAGGTTCGTCCTGGAATCCCTCCGGCCGCTTCCCGGCCTGCGCCTGGCCGCCCTGGCCAGCAGGAGCACCGACAACCTGGAGGCAGCGGCCCGGGTCTGGGCGGAAGGCGGTCAGACGGCGACCCCATGCCTTTACCGCGACGCTGACGCGCTGCTGGCCGATCCCGCGGTGCAGGTCGTGCTGGTCATGACCCCGCCCCATCTACACTATGCGCTGGCCCTGGCGGTTATCTCTGCCGGGCGCCACCTCTTCCTGGAGAAACCGGGCGGCCTGGCCCCCGAGCCGCTCGCGGAGGTGGCGGAACTGGCCGAAAGCCGCGGGGTGGCGGCTACGATGGACTTCGTTATGCGCTACAACCCGCTGATCCGCCTGTTGCGCAAGGCGGTCCTGCTGGGGACGATGGGACCCCTGGAGCGGGTCGCACTGGAGAACGAGGCCCACGGCGACCTGCCGCCGGAGCATTGGCTGTGGGACGCGGCCAAGAGCGGCGGGCTGCTGGTGGAGCACGGTGTGCACTTCTTCGACCTGGTGAACTGGCTGGCGGGACCGGGGCGGGCGGTGGCGGCGGCCGCCCTCCCCCACCGGGCCGGCTCCACCCGCGCCCCGGCTCGCGTGTTGGCCGTGGCCGTCCACGGCGGCGGTGCGGGAGAACGGGTGGACGGCGTGATGGCAACGTACTATCACGCCTTCACCCGGCCGTCCGGGCTGGCGCGGACGGCGCTCCGCCTCACCTTTCAGCGCGGCTTCGTCGATCTCCACGGCTGGATTCCGGAGCGGCTGGAACTGGACGGCACGCTCACCGCGGCGGAGGCCGAGGTCTTCGCGTCCTGCCCCGGCGCGGAACCGATCGCGTGGGACGGCGGGCGGGTGCGCGTCCGCATCACCCTTCCGGACCGGCAGGAGCTGTACCGTGCCGCCATCCGCGCCGCGTTCATCGCCCTCCTGCAGAAGGCCGGTGATCCCTGCCACCGCCCCGCCGTGACGCTGGCCGACGGGGTCAACGCCCTGCGCCTGGCGCGGGCGGCGACGGCGTTAGCGGCCATCCCTTCTCCCGCACCCGCCGGATGACGGCCTCCTCCACTTCCGCCTCCGGCGTCTCCGAGAGGTTGAACCACTCCACGCCGCGCTCCCGCCGGAACCAGGTCCACTGGCGCTTGGCGTAACGCCGGTTGTTGCGCATCAGGATGCGCACCATCTCCTCCCAGGATACCTCGCCGCGCAGGTAGGCGATGGGCTCCTTGTAGGCCAGGGCCCGCAGGGCCGGCAGGTCGGGGGAACAGCCCTGCTCCAGCAGGCGGCGCACCTCCTCCACCAGGCCGCGCCGGAGCTGGTCCTCCACGCGCTCCGCGATGCGCCGGTAGAGGTCGTCCCGGTGGCGGGTGAGGCCGATCTTCAGGGCGTCGTAGGGGCTTTCCCCGGCCGGGCGGTCGCCCTCGAACGAGCTGAACGGGCGGCCGGTGAGCAGGCAGACCTCGAGGGCGCGCACGACGCGCTTGACGTTATGGGGGTGGATGCGGCCTGCGGCCACCGGGTCCAGGGCGGCGAGCTTGGCGTGCAGGGCCTGGGGCCCGTGGGTCCCCGCCTCTTCCTGCAGCCGCCGCCGCAGGGCCGGGTCGGCGCCCGGCGGGGCCAGGCTGAAGCCCTCGGTGACGGCGCGGATGTAGAAGCCGGTGCCACCCGCCAGGATGGGCAGCCGCCTGCGCGCGGCGATGTCGCGGACGGCCGCCTCGGCCAGGCGCTTGAAGTCGGCGACGCTGAACGGTTCGTCCGGGTCGCGGATATCCACCAGGTGGTGGGGGACGGCGGCGCGCTCGGCGGCGGACGGCTTGTCGGTGCCGATGTCCATCCCCCTGTAGACCTGGGCCGAGTCGGCGGAGATGATCTCCCCGCCCAGGCGCCGCGCCAGGGCCAGGGCCAGCCGCGTCTTGCCCACGGCGGTGGGGCCGAGGATCACCAGCAGCGGCTGCGGGGGCGGTAGCCGCTGCGGCCGCTGCGGCCGATTGGCGGGACGAGGTTCCCTGGTGCGAACCGAACAGGATCTCATGGATCAATGATAGCAGAACTTCCATCCCGAAACCCCGACCGCCGACGGCGGCGTAGCGCAGAGCGGCGATGCACACCCGGAGAGAGCCGGCGGAGGAAACCGATCATGCGCCCCGCCTGGTACAATGCTGATAGGCGGGTGAGAAGCTTTGCGGGGCGAACAGCGGGTGCCGGTGCCGGCTCGTTGGGCCGGTCGAATGAGCAAGGCAGGGAGGCTTGGATCTTTGTTGACACTGACGGCAAGCATGTTTTTGCTGGTCGCCCAAACGGCTATGGCCGTCTCACAGGACGGGATGTTTTTAGCCGATGGAGATGAAACGGGAGAAGGCGGGCTTTTCGGCGAGGAGTTCAGCGAAGGGTTGGCCAAGCTGGCCTTCATCGCCCTGGCGATCAACGGGGCGTACATCCCCTACAAGTGGGCGCGGGCGGCGCTGGGTATCAGGATCAAGCAGGCCCTGCCCATCCACATGTTGGCGGGCTATGCGTCGACAGGGTTGGGACTCCTCCACGCCGTCACGGCCGAGGCTTCCAACGCCCCCCTCTGGCTGGGGATGGGCCTCATGGTTTACGCCACCGTCGGGGGGCTCCTTTTGAAGTACAGATGGGTTCCAGGCCGGGCAATGAAGGCCGGACTGCTGCTGCATGCCCAAAGGATGGTTTTCTGGGTGCTGCTCGCAGCGTTATTCGTGGGGCACCTGCTGGTGGAGGACTAACCGCCGGCCCAGGTGGCGATCGTCCCCGGCAGGGCAGCGGCGTCGGCTGTTCCCGCAATGCCTCGTGTTGCTCCCAGTCTTGGGGGATAGCCCCCCACCGCGCATGGGTGATGAAGTACTTCACTTCTCAAAAACCCTTGTCTTACAAGGGTTTCATC
>DYIH01000201.1 GCA_020723785.1 Thermaerobacter marianensis | reverse complement strand
GGCCAAGGCCAAGGCCATGGAGGCCGCGGGGGTGCGGCGTTTCGACCTGGTCACCAGCGGGTACGGGTTTTGCGAGGAGGACCCCGACTTCCAGCGCATCCTGGAGATCTACCGGCGGTTGCGGGCGGAAACCGGGCTCGAGCTCTGCGCCTGCCTGGGCGTGCTGACGCCCGGTGCCGCCCGCGCCCTGGCCGGGGCCGGGGTGACCCGCTATAACCACAACCTGGAGGCGCCACGGTCGTTTTTCAGCCGTATCTGCACGACCCACACGTACGACGACCGCGTGGCCACGGTGCGCGCGGCCCGTGAGGCGGGGATGGAGGTCTGCTGCGGCGGCGTCATCGGTATGGGCGAAACACCGGAGCAGCGGGTGGAGATGGCCCTCGCCCTGCGCGAACTGGACGTGGAGTCCGTGCCCGTCAACGTGCTCAACGCCCGCCCCGGCACGCCCCTGGCCGGTGTGCCGCGCCTGGATCCGCTGGAGATCCTCAAGACCTTCGCCGTCTTCCGCTTCGTCCTCCCCGGCAAGCTGATCCGCTACGCCGGCGGCCGCGAGGTCAACCTCGGCCCCCTGCAGCCGCTGGGCTTCCTGGCCGGGCTGAACGCCATGCTGGTCGGCGGCTACCTGACGACGCCGGGCCAGGAACTGGCCCAGGACCTGCAAATGGTGGCCGGCCTGGGGCTGCGGGCGGGATAACACCTGGTTCTCATGTTCCCAGCGCCGCCGCCACCAGATCCGCCACCTGCCAGGGCATCTCCGCCACCCGTGCGCCGGCCGCCTCCAGGGCCTGGACCTTGGAGTCGAAGGTGCCGCGGCCGCGTTCGATGATGGCGCCGGCGTGGCCCATGCGCTTGCCGGGCGGAGCGCTGCGCCCGGCGATGTAGGCGACGACCGGCTTGGTCATCGTCTTGATGAACTCGGCCGCCTCCTCCTCCGCCGTGCCGCCGATCTCGCCCACCAGCACCACCGCCTGGGTGGCCTCGTCTCTTTCGAAGCGTTTGAGGACATCGATGAACGTCAGTCCGACGACGCGGTCGCCGCCCATGCCGACGACGGTAGTCTGGCCCAGGCCCTTCTCGCTGATGGCGTTGACGATCTCGTAGCTCAGGGTGCCGGAGCGGGCGACGACGCCGACGACCCCCGGCTGGAAGATGACGTTGGGCGGGATGCCCAGCTTGGCCTTGCCGGGGGAGCAGATGCCGTAGGTGTTGGGGCCGATGACGGTGGCGCCGCGTTCGGCGGCGAAGGCCATGATGGCCATGGCGTCGTGGACCGGGACGTGCTCGGTGACGATGACCACCGTCTCCAGGCCGGCGTCGATGGCCTCGAAGGCGGCGTCCTTGGCGAAGGGCGCCGGGACGAAGAGCACCGACGCGTTGGCCCCGTGGCTGTCGACCGCCGCCTGGACCGTGTCGTAGACCGGAACGCCGTGGACCTGCTCGCCGCCCTTGCCCGGCGAGACGCCGGCCACCACCCGCGTCCCGTAGTCGAGCATCTGCCTGGTGTGGAAGCTGCCCTGGTTCCCGGTGATCCCCTGGACGAGGACCTTGGCCTTCTCATCAACGATGATGGCCATCGCTCACCACCTCCCCCCGGCGCCTGAACCACCCGCGGCATCACCGGCGTGGAAACCGCCCGCCCCGCCACCGCCAACGCCGGTCGCTGCCGGCCCGCCGGCCAGCGACACGGCCCGCCGCGCCGCCTCATCCATCGAACGGAAGGCTTGGATGCCCTGATCCGCCAGGAGCCGGACGCCCTCCTCCTCGTTGGTGCCGACGAGCCGCACCACCAGCGGCATGGGAATGCCCACCGCGTCGCGGGCCGCCAGGATCGCCCGGGCCACCTCGTCACAGCGGGTGATGCCGCCGAAGATGTTGACGAAGATGACCTTGGGCCCGGTGGAGACGAGCACTTCCAGGGCCTTGGCCATCGGCTCGGCGGCGGCGCCGCCTCCGGCATCCAGGAAGTTCATCGGCCGGCCGCCGTAATGCTGAAGCACGTCCAGTGTGGCCATGGTGATGCCGGCGCCGTTGGCCATCACCGCGATGTCACCCTCCAGTTCCACGTAGGCCAGGCCCAACTCCCGCACGCGCCGCTCCACGGGGGAGGCCTCGACGGTGCGGGGCAGGTCCGGGTGGCGGAAGAGGGCGTCGTCGTCCACGTTGAGGCGGGCGTCGGCGGCGACCAGCCGCAGCCCGCCCGGGGCGGCGGCGTCGCGGCACACGGCCAGCGGGTTGACCTCCACCAGTTCGGCGTCGGTGCGGCGGAAGACGGTGAACAGCTTGAGGACCATGTCGCCGAACTGCCGGGCCAGGTCGCCGGTCAGCCCCAGCCGGCGGGCCAGTTCGCGGGTGTGGAATGGCATCAGCCCCCAGCGGATCGGGATATGCTGGCGGACGATGTCCTTCTCCGGCACGTCCTCGATGTTCATGCCGCCGTGGGCGGAGGCGATGACCAGCGGCTTCTTGGCCGCCGCGTCGATCGCGATGGAGAGGTACAGCTCGCGTTCGATGGCCAGCTTTTGCTCGACATAGACCTTCTCGACGGTATAGCCCTTGAGGTTCATCCCCAGGATGGCGGCCGCCGCCTCTCGGGCCTGCTCGGGCGTCTCGGCCAGCCGGATGCCGCCGGCCTTGCCCCGCCCCCCAACCAGCACCTGGGCCTTGACGGCCACCGGGCCGAATTCGCCGGCCGCCCCGGCCGCCGCCTCGGGGCTGTCGGCCACGCGGCCGGCCGGGACCGGCACGCCGTACGACGCCAGGACCCCCTTGGCCATGTATTCGTACAGCTTCATGCTTGGGCCGCGACCTCCTCATACAGATCATTCCCAAGCGTATCGTTGACCACGATGACCGGGAAATCCTCCACCTCGAGAACGTGGATGGCCTCCGGCCCCAGATCGGGATAGAGGAGGACGGAGCATTTCTTGATGCGGCGGGCCAGGAGCTCCCCCGCCCCGCCCACGGCGGCCAAGTAGACGGCGCCGTGGCGGGCCAGGGCCTCGCGCACCTCCCGGGAACGCCGCCCCTTGCCGATCAGCCCCTTTACCCCCCGCTCCAGCAGGGCGGGGGTGTAGGGGTCCATGCGCCCGGCGGTCGTCGGCCCGGCGGCGCCGATGGGCAGGCCCGGACGCGCCGGCGACGGCCCGACATAATAGATCACCTGGCCGGACAGGTCCAGGGGCAGCGGCTCACCGGCCCGGATCAGGTCCACCAGGCGCTTGTGGGCCTGGTCCCGGGCGGTGTAGAGACGTCCCGACAGCAGGACGCGGTCGCCGGCCCGCAAACGGCGCACCGCCGCATCGTCCAGGGGAGTGGTCAACCGGTATTCCGCCATCTGCTCACCCCCATCCACAGGCCCGCCCCATCTCCTGTGCCCCGCCGCCGTCTCCTCCGGCGGCGCACCGCACCGCCGCCGCACCACCCCGCCCCGACGCCCCGGCGCACCACCGGCTCATCGCCGCCGCAGCGCACCGCCGCCCCGGCGCC
>DYIH01000200.1 GCA_020723785.1 Thermaerobacter marianensis | reverse complement strand
TATGCATGACGGTAATATGCACCACAGTAATAATGTTTTGGCGCGATCCCGGGACGCCTTGTCGCACAAGCTTTTCCGGACACGGATTAGGCGCCTGGTTAATAATTTCGAGCTGCAGGCCGAGCCTTGCTCGATGGTCGTCGGTGGGCCCTCGCCGTTTTCATACTCGTGGCGCTGGAACCTTCCCCGATGGTTCCGTAGATCAGGTCCGCGAATCGGCCGGGCCCAAAACAGGGGATGGGTCAGCCAATGGTTTGTTTGACATCTTCTCTATATTGCGGTATCATGTAAGCTCGCTGTGTTGTGTCGCTTAGTCTGCCCAAGAGGGGTGACTGTTCGTTGGCGGTGTTGCCTCGGGTCGGGAAGCGTGTTCGCCGTAGTTTCAGCCGCATCCAGGAAGTTCTTGATCTGCCGGACCTGATTCAGATTCAGCGCAACTCCTATCAATGGTTTCTCAACGAAGGCCTTTATCAACTTTTTCAAGAGATTTCACCCATCGAGGACTTTGCGGGCAACCTGGTTCTGGAGTTTATCGATTATTCGCTGGGCGAACCCAAGTATTCGGTGCAGGAGTGCAAGGAGCGGGACGTGACCTACGCGGCGCCCCTGCGGGTGCGGGTGCGCCTGATCAACAAGGACACGGGCGAGGTCAAGGAGCAGGAGGTCTTCATGGGAGACTTCCCGCTGATGACAGAGCAGGGCACCTTCATTATTAATGGGGCGGAGCGCGTCGTCGTCAGCCAGCTCGTCCGCTCGCCGGGCGTTTACTACGCCGAGGACCTCGACCCCAACGGCAACAGGCTGTTCTCCGCCACGGTCATCCCCAACCGGGGAGCCTGGCTGGAGTTCGAGACGGATCCGACCGGCGTCGTTTACGTACGCGTGGACCGTACGCGCAAGCTGCCGGCGACGATCCTCCTGAGGGCCCTGGGCTACGAGACCGACGCCAAGCTGCTGGAGATACTCGGGGACAACGAGTTCGTTCGGGCCACCCTGGACAAGGACGGCACCGACTCGGCTCGTCCGGCGCTCCTGGAGATTTACCGCCGGTTGCGCCCCGGCGAGCCGCCGACGGAGGAGAGCGCCCGCAACCTCCTGGAAAGCCTGTTCTTCGATCCAAAGCGGTACGACCTGGCCAACGTGGGTCGTTACAAGCTGAATAAGAAGCTGAGCCTCCGCCACCGCATCGTCGGCCACACCGCGGTCGACGGCATCGTGCACCCGGAGACGGGCCAGGTGCTGGCTGCGGCCGGGGAGCGCATCGACCGGGCGCGGGCCGAGGAGATCGTCCGCGCCGGCGTGCGCATGGTGCGCGTGGCCACGCCCGAGGGCCGGGAGGCCCTGGTCTGCGGCAACGGCGCCCCGTCCATGGACGTGCGGGTGATCACCGCGGAGGACGTGGTGGCCATCGTCAACTACATGTTCACCCTGTTCCTCGGGGTCGGCCAGGTCGACGACATCGATCACCTGGGCAACCGCCGCCTGCGCTCGGTGGGCGAGCTCCTCCAGAACCAGTTCCGCGTCGGCCTTACACGCATGGAGCGGGTCATCCGCGAGCGCATGACCATCCAGGACATGGACGTCATCACCCCCCAGGCGCTGATCAACATCCGCCCGGTGGTGGCCGCGGTCAAGGAGTTCTTCGGGTCCAGCCAGCTTTCGCAGTTCATGGACCAGACCAACCCGCTGGCCGAGCTGACGCACAAGCGGCGCCTCTCCGCTTTGGGGCCGGGCGGTCTCTCGCGGGAGCGGGCGGGGTTCGACGTGCGCGACGTGCACCACTCCCATTACGGCCGCATGTGCCCCATCGAGACGCCGGAAGGCCCCAACATCGGCCTGATCGGCGCCCTGTCGACCTACGGTCGGGTCAACGAGTACGGGTTCATCGAGACCCCCTACCGCCGCGTGGAGAAGGGGCGCGTCACCGACGACATCGTCTACCTGACGGCCGACGAGGAGGATGAGTGCGTCATCGCCCAGGCCAACGCCCCGGTGGACGAGGCTGGTCGCTTCGTCGAGAGGCGGGGGACGGTGCGTTACAAGCATGAAATCAAGGTGGTCCCGGCCGAAGAGGTCGACTACATGGACGTGTCGCCCAA
Source organism: Thermaerobacter marianensis (assembly GCA_020723785.1). Taxonomy (GTDB): domain Bacteria; phylum Bacillota; class Sulfobacillia; order DYIH01; family DYIH01; genus DYIH01. The sequence goes on along the minus strand of DYIH01000200.1, from coordinate 1,408 downwards.
GCAGGTCGTTTCCGTGGCCACGGCCCTGATCCCGTTCCTGGAGAACGACGATGCCAACCGGGCCCTGATGGGCGCCAACATGCAGCGTCAGGCCGTCCCGTTGCTTCGCAACGAGGCGCCGCTGGTGGGCACCGGCATCGAGTTCAAGGTGGCCCACGATTCGGGCGTGGCCGTCTTCGCCCGGCGGGCCGGCACCGTCGAGCGGGTGTCGGCCAACGAGGTGGCGGTGCGCACCGACGGCGGCGAGATGGATACCTACACGCTGATGAAGTTCGAGCGCTCCAACCAGGGCACATGCTTCAACCAGCGGGTTCTGGTGCGCAAGGGCTACCGGGTGGAGGAGGGCGACGTCATCGCCGACGGCGCCTGCACCGACCACGGCGAACTGGCCCTGGGGCGCAACGTGCTTGTCGCCTTCATGCCCTGGGAGGGCTACAACTACGAGGACGCCATCCTGATCAGCGAGCGGCTGGTCAAGGAGGACGTCTTCACATCCATCCACATCGAGGAGCACGAGTGCGAGGCTCGGGACACCAAGCTCGGCCCCGAGGAGATCACCCGCGACATCCCCAACGTGGGCGAGGACGTCCTGAAAGACCTGGACGACCGGGGGGTCATCCGGGTCGGCGCCGAGGTGCGCCCGGGGGACATCCTGGTGGGCAAGGTCACGCCCAAGGGCGAGACGGAGCTGACGGCGGAGGAACGCCTCCTGCGGGCCATCTTCGGCGAGAAGGCCCGCGAGGTGCGCGACACCTCCCTGCGGGTGCCGCACGGGGAGAGCGGCATCGTCGTCGACGTCAAGGTCTTTTCGCGGGACCAGGGCGACGAGCTGGCCCCGGGCGTGAACCAACTCATCCGGGTCTACGTGGCCCAGAAGCGCAAGCTCTCCGTGGGCGACAAGATGGCCGGCCGCCACGGGAACAAGGGGGTCATCGCCAAGATACTGCCCGAGGAGGACATGCCGTTCCTGCCGGACGGGACTCCGGTGGACATCGTGTTGAACCCCCTGGGCGTGCCGTCCCGCATGAACATCGGGCAGGTGCTGGAGACCCACCTGGGCTGGGCGGCGAAGACCTTGGGCTGGTGGGTGGCGACGCCGGTATTCGCCGGCGCCACCGAGGAGGACATCCTGGAACTGCTCAAGGAGGCCGGCCTGCCCCCGGAAGGCAAGACGGTCCTGCGCGACGGCCGCACGGGCGAGCCTTTCGACAACCCGGTTACGGTCGGCTACATGTACATGCTCAAGCTGGCCCACCTGGTGGACGACAAGATCCACGCCCGGTCCACGGGGCCGTACTCCCTGGTGACCCAGCAGCCCCTGGGCGGCAAGGCCCAGTTCGGCGGTCAGCGGTTCGGAGAGATGGAGGTGTGGGCCCTGGAGGCTTACGGCGCGGCCTACACCCTGCAG
>DYIH01000199.1 GCA_020723785.1 Thermaerobacter marianensis | reverse complement strand
TGCCACCAACGTCCAGCGGCGCGTGACATGCAGCCAGTCGTTGCCCTTCTTGTGGTTGAGCAACGTGGAGATGCCGAAGGCGAAGGGCACCGCCAGGCCGACGTAACCGAGGAACAGGAAGACCGGGTGGGCAATCATGCCATAGTCCATCAGGAGGGGCGTCATGCCGCGCCCGTCGGGGGGCGCGGGGAATTCCTGCTCGAAGGGGTTGGCGAGGAAGGCCGTCATGAGCGAGAAGAAGACGGCGACCGAGGAGAGGACGGCCAGGGTAAAGGGCATCAGGTCCTCCGCCTCGCGGGGCGCCAGGTAGATGACGGCCACGTTATAGGCCGCCAGGAACAGGAGCCAGAGGAGGAAGGACCCCTCCTGGGCCGACCAGAAAGCGCTGATCTTGAAGAACAGCGGCTGATCGATGCGGCTGGATGCCTCCACGTACTTGATGGAGAAGTCGTTGGTCAGAAAGGCCGTCCACAGGGCGATCGACGCCACGGCCACCAGCACGAACTGGGCCACCAGCAGCCGGCGCCCCAGGGTCACCAGGGCCGGCCGGCGCTTGGCGCCGCCCCAGAAGAGGACGGCCGTGGAGATCACGGACAGCAGGAACGTCAGGACGAGACTGTAGTGACCGAGCTGTGCCATCGGCCTACCTCCCGGTATTCGGAGGGGACCCGGCCCCCGTTTGCCGGTTGTTGCCCGGCTGCTGCTTGCCGTCCGCCGGCTTGCCGTCGGTCGTGATGTAGCGGGACGGGCACTTGACAATCAGGTCTTTGGCCGCGAACGTTCCGTCGGCGCCCATCCTGCCCGCCGCCACAACCGTGATGCCGTCCTGAAGGGTGTCGGGCTTGACGCCGTTGTAGAAGACATCGACCCGCTTACCCTTCTGCTGCTGGTCCTCCAGGGTGAAGCGGAGGTCCATCGACTTGGTTTCGTACTTGATCGATCCCGGTACCACGTTGCCTTCAACTTTGACGAACCTGTCGGCCAGTTGGTCCTGCTGGTCGACATACTTGGCCACCGGATAGAACGCCGCCGTATTCTTTGGCAAACTGGTGGCGGCGATGAACAGGATCGCGCCGAAGACGATGGCGATGGCGAGGGAAACCTTCAGCCGGCTGGACAAAACGACTCACCCTGCTTTCCCGGTGGCGCTTTTGCGCAAAGCGCTTTTGCGCAAAGCGCTCTTGCACTGACCCTTCTTGACGAACTCAATTATAATGGTCGCCTATCGCTTATACAAGGAAACGCCCTCTTCGGCAGGTATCGTAAGGCGATAAGAATATAATAAGAATCACCCCTGTCGCATAAACAGACGGTTGGCAGCATCGGGAACCGCTCGGGTGGAAAAGTGGAACGGTTGCAACCACGCCCGCTCAGGCCGCCTTCAGGCGGCGTACTTCACCCGCCTGTCCGGCGTGCCCTGATTTCGCAGGTCAGTCCCTCGCCCTCTCGGGTCAGCAAATCGCGATGGGCTGTTCGTCGACACGGCCGTCGGCGATGCGGAAAGCCCGCAGCACCGGCCGCTCGGGATCGGCGAGAGAGAGGATCAGGTAGAAGGCTTCGGGGTAGTAGGCCAGGCGGATGTCGGTGGCCGAGGGGTAGGCCTCGGTGGCCGGGTGGGAGTGAAAGATGGCGGTCAGTTCCATCCCCCCACGTTCGATCTCCCGCGTCACCCGCAGGAGGTCCACCGGCGGGATGTCGTAGCGGCGGAGCGGGTCCTCGGCGCCGTTCGGCGTCGGGAAGAAGCGCTCGGCCCGCCCGGCGCGGCCGCCCACCAGGCCGCAGGACTCCTCGGGGGCACAGGCCCGGGCATGGTTGAGCATCTCCTCGTAGATCCGCCGCGGCAGTTCCATGCGCCACTATCCTTCCAGCATGCTGAGGTAACGCTCGCCGGTGTCGGGCAGGACGGTGACCACCGTCCGCCCCTCCCCCAGTTCACGGGCCACCTGCAGGGCGGCCCAGACGGCGGCGCCGGAGGAGAACCCGCACAGGATGCCCTCCTCCCGGGCCAGGCGGCGCGCCATGTCGACGGCATCCTGGTCGGACACGGCGATCACCTGGTCGATGATTTCGCGGTTGAGCACTCCGGGGACGAAGCCGGCGCCCAACCCCTGGATCCTCGTAAAACCCGGCCGGCCTCCGGAAAGGACGGCGGAGCGCAACGGCTCCACGGCCACCACCAGCAGACCGGGAATCTCCCGGCGCAGCACCTCGGCCGTCCCGGTCAGGGTGCCGCCCGTCCCGACCCCGGCGACGAAGGCATGCACGTCCCCGCCGGTTGCCGCCAGGATCTCCCGCGCCGTCGTCTCCCGGTGGACACGGGGGTTGGCCGGGTTCTCGAACTGGCGGGGCATGAAATAGCCGTGCCGCCCGGCCAGATCCTGGGCCGCCCAGACCGCGCCGGACATGCCCTCGATGGCCGGCGTAAGCACCAGTTCGGCCCCCATCCATTGGAACAGGCGCCGGCGTTCGGCGCTCATGTCCTCGGGCATCGCCAGCACCAGCCGGTAACCCTTGGCCGCCGCCACCACGCACAGGCCGATGCCGGTGTTGCCGCTGGTGGCCTCCACGATGGTGTCGCCGGGTTTGATCAGGCCGCGCCGCTCGGCGTCCTCGATCATGGAGAGGGCGATGCGGTCCTTGACGCTGCCGCCCGGGTTGCGGGCCTCCAGCTTGCCCAGCACCGCCGCCGCGCCGGCCTCCGGCACACGCCGCAGCCGCACCAGCGGCGTCCCGCCGATCGTTTCCAGCACGCTGCCGGCCACGCCGGGCCAGCGCCGCGCCGCCGCCTCTTTCCGGGGAGAACGTTCCATGCGCACCTATCCTTAAAATAAATAGAATGGACACGCACTCACGCGCCAAACCGGAATTGCGGAAATGGCAGCGACGCGCCCATCCACCAGGGATTCACATTATGTTCAACCACGGCGGACGACCTGCTCGCCGCTCGGTTCGCCGGCCGCCGCCCGCCATGGCCGGGATCAGGGAGACCTCGTCGCCGGCCTTGAGGGGCGTGTCCAGCCCGGCCAGGGAACGGATTTCCTCCTCGTTCACGAAGACGTTGAGGTAGTTCTGCACCCCCCCCTGGCCGTCCAGGATACGGCCGGCCAGGTCCGGGTATTCGCGGGCCAGCGAGCGCAAAAGCTCGCCCACCGTCACAGCCTCCACCTGCACCCGGGACTGGCCGCCGGTGTGGCGCCGAAACGGCGTGGGGATGTAAACATTGACCGCCAAGGGTAAACCCTCCTCAGGCGCGCATTCGATGAATTCCGATAAACTAAATAGGCTTTACGGAATCATTGTAACCGTTTCCACCGGGACAGTCAACCCCCGAGGGTATCCCCGCAGGGGCCGCGCCGGGTCGCACGTCCGCCCGCACCGGCATGTGAGGTAGACAGGCGCCCATTCGGGGCACCTTTATCATGGGAGGTGGCCCGCCGTGCGGATGAAGGGTCGCATCTACACCAACATGTCCCCGCCATCCCCGACCATCACCATCGTGGAGCCGGAACAGCCGACAATCCACTACCTCCTTGCGCCGGGCG
>DYIH01000198.1 GCA_020723785.1 Thermaerobacter marianensis | reverse complement strand
TGCCGATCGAGAAGTCGTTGACGTTGGCACGTCCCCGGAAGGCGCTCTGGCCGGCATGCCAGGCTCGCCTGGCATCCTGCACGCACTGCACGATCGCGCCGTCCTTGCCGATCAAGTAGTGGGCGCTGACCTTGCTCTTGGGATTCGCGAAGTAGCGCGCGGTGTCCTGGGCCGTCCCGCCGCTAGCCGTGTGGTGGAGGACGATCGTGTCGATGTCCTCTACCCCGCCCGGCCGCTGGTCGTGGTGCGGGCTGGCGAGCCAGGTGATCCGGGGCTTCTGCATCATGGGGGACTCCTGGCTACGATCTTCCTTCAAACCGCACTCGAAGGGCGATTAAAGCCCTTTAGGGATTTCTGTAGAGATGGAATCCGAGCCGGTCCTCGAGGTCCTGACACCTGGTAGTAGGCGGCCTTCAGGGCTGGATTGGCGTTGAGGCGCAGGTCCAGGCGCCAGATCGCGCCGATGATCCGATACGCCCGCCACATCGCTGCGAGGACCCCGCGCAGGACGGCACCATTCGGGAGCCCGGTCCTGACCGGCGAGTCGAATGGCAGCCGCGGCGTCCGCCTAAACTGCGTTTCAGAGGCCCAACATGGTCGCTGCCGGGCCCGAGTCCCAGCAGCGACCACGCGTGGCAGGAGGGGGAGGTTGCACATTCAGTCTCGCCCGAATGTAACGCGCAGTCCATTAAAGCGCTTGACGAATCACCCACAGGCAGTCGTGGCCGTACCGCTGCTGCACGATGGCGATGAGGACGCGCCGGAACCATGCCGGCAGGCGTGCCCACCCGGATTTGTCGCGCAATTCGACCTGGACGAACCCGTGCCGGTTGATCCAGATCGCGCGGACCTCGCGATCGTAAAGGGCCTTGAATTCGTCAACCCTCATCAGAACAGCCGCAGATTCCGCTCGGCGATCGCCCGGTTTCGCATCTCGGCGCAAATCTGGTAGATCCGCATGTTCGAGATGCCGTACTCGCGCGACAGTTGCTCCCGGTTCGTCCCGTCGAAGCGCAGCCAGATTTCCCGCTTCATCTGCTCGGACACGTAGGCCCGGCCCTTGGGTACGTACACCGACCCGTGCCAGTCATGCCGGATCGAGCCGGCGACTTCTTGGGCGATCCGCCGCGCCTCGATGGGCCCGACTTCATCGGCCAGGCGGGGTTCGAGGAACTCCCCGATGGCCCGGATGATGCGCGGAACCGGCCCCACCTCATCGACGGGCGCCGGCCGATGCACATACACGGCCTGGCCGCCCCATTCCACCCGCAGGTACTCCGCCAGATCCCGACCGATGGCATGCGCGGCGTCCGGCGTGACTCCGAGGTCGCACAGCAGCATGCACACCTTGAGGGCCGTGTCGGCCAGCAATTCAGGATACTGGCTCATCCTGCTTCACCCTCCGCAACCACTGCTTGAGGCTCTCGATGACCACGTTGGCCTGCTTGGCCGTCATCCACTCGGCCCGGTGGATCCGCACCATGCGGAAGCAGAACTTCGAGAGGGCCCCCTCCGAGGCATCTCGGACGGCCCCGAGCCGGGCCAGTTCCAGCCAGAGGGCCTTGATCTTGGTGCTCTGTTTCGAGGCCGCCGGACGCGACCGCACCCGGCCCGATCGCCAGCCCAGCTTGCGCATCGCATCCAGCACCCGCTGCCGGCCGGCCCAGTCGAGGTCGGCCGCGGATTCGACGGCCGCCAGGCCGCGGAGCAGCGCCCGGTAGTCGTCTTCCGTGAGCCGGAGCTCACGCTTGGCCACATGGATCGCGGCCAGCTGGTTGCGGCGCTTGGCCGCCTCCCTCCCCTCTTCCGCCATTGCCTACGCGCCCTCTGCAGCCCCGGCCCCCAGCAAATCGGGCCGTAACACCGTAATCGACTTCGACGCCAGGAGTAGGATGCCGCGGCGTGCCAGGCCGTTGAGGGCCCGCGTCACCCCCTCCCGGGCGCATCCGCACATATGCGCCAGGTCGTAATGGGTCAGATCGAGGACATGCCCGTCCCGCGCCACCAGATCGGCCAGCACGCGCCTCACCAGCCCCTCGACCGGCAGGTAGGCCTGATCCAGGAGCCGCCGGTTGCGCTCGGCGCACCGGCGGGCGATCTCGCCCAGGAATAGCTGGGTCAGGGCCGCCGCATTGGGCTGGGCGAGGATCAGCCCCCAGCGGATCTCGCGCATCAACGCCTGCCGACTGATCACCTCGGCCGAGGCCTCGCGGCGAGTGCCCGCGGCGGGCGCCACCTCACCGAAGACCTCCCCAGGTCGGACGATCGACAGGATCAGCTCCCGACCGTCTTCGTCCCCCACATACAGGCGGACGCGCCCGGCCTCGAGCAGGTAGACCGAGGTCGCCCGGTCGCCCTCGATGAAGATGATCTCGCCCCGGTTCAGCCGGCGCGGGGTCCCCAGCTTCGCCAGAGCCTGCCACAACGTACCGATCTGCATCAGTCCGGCCTCCCGGCTGGCACCAGGTCGTCCCGCTCGGTATCCGCGATCTTGCCGTCCAGGCCACGCAGGTGGATCCAGTCCACCGTGATCTCGTGGCCGCCGGCTACCCGGCCGCCAGGGAACCATCGGACCGGCGTGCCGCGAACCCGGGCGAACCGGATCTCGCGCCGCATCCCCTCTGACAGGTACGGCCCGAAGACCCAGACCTCGTCCGCCTTACCCAGTAGCTCGAGCGCCACCTTGAGGCCGATCTCCCGATCGACCTCGCTGTCGTCGTCGAGCACCTGCGTCAGGAGCAGATGGGGGACGATTGGCGCATGGCCGAGGTCCATGACCTCGGCCATGAAACGCCTGGCGTCGGCCTGGTGCTCGGCCCGGCTGCGTTCCGGGGTCGCCCGGAGGGGGCTGCAGACATAGATGACCATCGGCATCCTCCTTCAGCGCTTGCGCCGCCTGGGCGGGTTCTGACAGGTCGCCCAGTGGGACCGGTGCCCCCTGGCCGGGCTGTAGACCCAGTCCCCGTACCCCACGGTCTCGGCATCCACGGGCATGGATCGGCCCAGGGGCGTCTTGAGCCAGACGATCATGGCCGGGCAATACCGGCACTTCTGTGCCCGGCCGATCATACCGGCACCTTCCGCCCGCCCTTGGCGGCCAGCAAGGCCGAAATCGCCTTGCCGGCCGAGAGCAGGAACCGCTCGTACTGGGCCTTGTCGCCGGCCGCACGAGCCATCTGGCAGGCGGCGATCATGTCGTCGGCGTAGCTTTGCAGCACCCGGGCCATGCTGGGGGCCGCCTCGACCAGGTCGGCAGCGTTCTGCGCGACGATGCCGATGGCCCGGCCCGACCGGCCATCGACCTCCACCACCAGGCGGTAGTCGGGCAGCTTCGGGCAGGGGACGGCCTGCCACCGAACGGCACGCTGGCCGGTCATGACGCCACCTCGATCCTGGCCTCGAAGGGCTCCACGATGAACTCCTCGCGCTGCGTGACGCTGATGCCCTTGATTCCGGCGACCGCGTCCTGATCGGCCAGGATCGCCTCCTTGTTGATCTCCTCGATCGTCCGCACGAACCGCGTCAGGCCCCGCTTCTTGAGCTCGGCGATCACCACATCGGCGCCA
>DYIH01000197.1 GCA_020723785.1 Thermaerobacter marianensis | reverse complement strand
TGACCGGGCCGGGCATGGCCGCCGTCCCCACGTTGTTCACCACCACGGCGTACTTTACCGGCTGGCCGGACACCGCGGTGCCCAGCAGTTGCTTCGTGACGGCCAGGTCGGGCTGCAGGGGCGACGGCGTATCGATGGGACCGCCGACCGGCTTGCTGCGCGAGCACGACTCGTTGTCGGCCGGGTTGGCGTCGAGCCAGCGCGCGCCGGGCGCCACCCCGACCGTGGCGCAGTTCTCCAGCATCGCCCCGGCGCCGCCCGTCCGCTGCACGTTGATGGTGAGCTGGACGCTCTGCCCCGGGTTGAGCGGTCCCACATAGGTGCAGGTCACCGTCGCCGGGCCGCCGAGCGGCCCCGCCGCCGGGCTGCACGTCCAGCCCGCACCGGCTCCGGAGAGGTAGGTCAGGCCGGCGCCGAGCTGGTCGGTGACGACGACGTTGGCGGCCGGCACGTTGCCGGCGTTGGTCACGGTGATGGCGTAGGCCCCCGTCCCGTCCGCCGCGAAGGGGCCGGCCGGCTTCTTGTCGACGGCCAGGTCGCGCACCGGCTCGGCGATGACGGACACGTTCGCGCTGTTGTAATTGGCCACGTAAACCTTGTGGGTGGCCGGGTTGACGGCCACCGCAACCGGGTTGCTCCCCACGTTCACCGTGGCCAGGAGGGAGTCGGTGGCGCCGTCGACGGCCCGCACGACGTTGTAACCGGTAAAGTAAACTCGGTTGGCTCCAGGGTCGGCCGCCACATATGCGGGGGGGATTGGGCTGGTTGTCAACGCGGGCCAAAACCCTCCCAAGGTGGCGACCGCCGCATTGGTGGCGCCGTCGATCACCGTGACGTTATTGGCACCGCCCCAATCGGCCGCGTAGATCTTGTTGTTCGCCTGGTTGACGGCCAAGGATCCCGGGCGGAATCCGACCGGCACGTTCGTCTTGGCATGGGTCGCGCCGTCGATCACCGTCACGTTACCGCTGTTATAGTTGGCGACGTAAATCCTGTTGGTCGACGGGTTCACCGCCCACGCCATGGGGTTGAAACCCGTGGACACGGAGGCCAGCACGGCGTTCGTCGCCCCGTCGATCACCGTCACGTTATAGGAGTTGGCATTGGCCACGTAGACGCGGTTGGTCGCCGGATTCACCGCCACGGACCAAGGCGTCGTTCCGGTGGGCACGTTGGCGATGACGGCGTCGGCGGCGCCGTCGATCACCGCGACCTGATGATGGTTGGCGTTGAGGACGTAGACGCGGTTGGTCGCCGGGTTGACCGCGAGGGTACGCGGGGCGCTCACGGAGATGGTGCCGAGAACGCTGTTGTTGGCGCCGTCGATGACCGTTACGAGATTCCCGGAGAAGTGCGTGACGTAGACCTTATTCGTCGTCGGGTTGACCGCCAGAATCCCGGGGCCGGCCGCGACCGGGATGGTGGCGACGACGGTGTCGGTCGCCCCGTCGATCACCGTCACGTTGTTGCTGTAGGCGTTGGCCACGTAAATCCTGTTGGTCGCCGGGTTGACCGCCAGGGCCGCGGGATTCGTCCCGGTGGGCACGGTGGCCACCACGGCCAAGGCGCGGGCGACGGGTGAGCCCGCGAACACGGACGTCATCCCGAGGATCCCGACCAGGAGGGCGAACGGCCACTTGTGGAATCCGACGCGCATCTCGCTCACCACCCCTTCGTGGTCGCCTGATTCGCCGTGAAGCGTTCCGCTTCCTTCCGGCTTGATTTTCCGTCGCCGGCGGTCGGCTGTAAATGCCACTTTGGTGGTGCGGCGATCGGTGTTGCGTGTGAGAGACGGGTCGGTGGTTATTCCTGGCTCAACCGACGAAGGACGGCTTCCCAGATGTCGCGCAGGCCCAGTTCTCCGGCCCAGCGGGCGATGTAGTCCTGATCGATCTCCGCGCCGGAAATCAGGAGCATGCCGGTGATGTCCCGCAGGTGTTTCTCCGACCCGCCTTCCCGGTAGTAGATCATTTTGTAAAGGATCACGTCCTCCGGCCGGGCGAAACAGGCTTCCCGCTCCGGCGTCAGCGGTAGGCGCTGCCGCCGTTGGAACTGCAACATGTCGTACGGGGTCGGCTTGGGAAGGATCACGTCGATCTTGAGTCCCGAGTCGGGATGGATGATGTTGAACTGGCCGCGCCGGGCGACGGCCTCACGAACCGCCTCGACGCTCAGGTAAAATTCGGGGAACGGAAAAGCGTCGCACAGAGAGGGGATGTGCTCCGGTCGGACGTCGGCCACCACGTCGATGTCGAGGGTGTGGCGCGGCTCGCCGTAGTAAATGGAGGCGTGGGATCCGCCGATCATGTAGGGAATGCCGATGTCTTCCAAAGCGGCCACCAAGCGTTGGAGGAGTTCACCCTGCTCCACCGGACAGCCTCCTGGCGACCTCCCGCCGGACGCGTGCTTCATCCCAGTCCGGGTGGCGGAAACGCAGGTAGGCCAGCCGGTCCCGCGTCAGAACCCACATCTCATGGGCCATGCGCAGCCGCTCCGGCCCGGACTTGGCGCGCAGCACCCGGACCATGGCCGCGTCGAGCACCTCGATCTGGCCGTCATCAAGTCTCATGCTTAAATTATAACGTAGCGGATCAACCAAGACGCTTATGTCGGGAACGACGTCCTGTAGCACCCGCCATGGGAGCGTCCGCCCCCGGTCCCGCCCAAGTCGTATGCCCGCCGCCGGTTTCCCGATCATTGACGTCCAAGCCCGTATCGTTTAGACTTAGTTTTTGGAACTTAGTTTAGGCGGGCGGTGATGGTGGATGACCAGAACAGTCAATGTTCACGAGGCCAAAACCCACCTCTCCAGGCTCCTCGAAGAGGTGCGACAGGGCGGGGAGGTCGTCATCGCCAAGGGAGGGAAGCCCTGCGCCCGCCTGGTGCCGGTGGTTCCGCCAGCCGAGCGGCCCCTGGGCTTCGTTCCCGGGCGGGTGACGGAGGCCTTCTTCGCACCGCTGCCCGAGGAGGAGTTGGCCTCGTGGGAGTGAGGGTGCTGCTAGATACCCACGCCCTCCTCTGGGCCCTAATGGAACCGGCCAAGCTCTCGCCCCGGGCGCGCGACATCCTCAAGGATCCCGCCAATACCGTCTTCGTCTCGCCGGCGTCGGCTTGGGAGATCGCCACCCAGCACAGGCTGGGCAGACTGCCCGTGGCCGAAAGCGTGGTCAGGGGGTACCTGAAACACCTGGCCACCCTCATGGCCGCGGAGGTGCCCATCACCGCCGAGCACGCTCTGCTGGCCGGTTCGCTGGCGGCGGAGCATCGCGATCCCTTCGACCGGATGCTGGCCGCGCAGGCCCTTGTGGAAGGGGTGCCGCTCCTGACGGCGGATCCGGCGTTCTCCGCTCTGCGCGTCGAGACGGTGTGGTGAAGGGGGATGGTCCGCCCGTCGTTGCCATGTCGGGGCGGGCGCCGGCGGCCGGCCCCACCTCGGGGCTCGGATCGCTCGATTCCCGCCACGCGGTCGAAGTCCCCATCGCAGGAGTGGATCCGGTTCCTTCCGGCAACCGGCATCTCGGCCTTACGGGCAACCGTCTTGTTCGAGCATGCAAGGACGTCCTGAAGCACCCGCCATGGAAGGCACGGAGGCCCCCGCCATCCGGA
>DYIH01000196.1:2981-3626 GCA_020723785.1 Thermaerobacter marianensis | reverse complement strand
ACGATGAGGTCGGCCGCCTCCTGCCAGCCCAGGTGCTCCAGCATCATCACGCCCGATAGGATGACGGAACCGGGGTTGACCATGTCCTTGCCCGCGTACTTGGGGGCGGTGCCGTGGGTGGCCTCGAAGACGGCGAAACCGTCGCCGATGTTGGCCCCCGGCGCCATGCCCAGCCCGCCCACCGCCGCCGCCAAGGCGTCGGAGATGTAGTCGCCGTTCAGGTTGGGCGTGGCGATGACGTCGTATTCGTCGGGCCGTAGCAGGATCTGCTGGAACATGTTATCGGCGATGCGGTCCTTGATCAGGAGCCTGCCCTCCGGCACCTTGCCCGCGTGTTTTTCCCAGACCTCGGCCTCGGTAACCGTCCGGTCGCCGAATTCCTCACGGGCCACCTGGTATCCCCACTCGCGGAAGGCCCCCTCGGTGAACTTCATGATGTTCCCCTTGTGCATCAGGGTGACGCTCCGGCGGCCGCGGCGCAGGGCGTGCCGGATGGCCATGCGCACCAGGCGCCTCGTGCCGGTGGCGCTGATCGGCTTGATGCCGATGCCGGCGTCGTCCCGGATGTGCGCGACGCCCATCTCCCGGCGCAGGAAGTCGATCACCTGCCGCGCCTCGGGCGGCCCGGCCCGCCACTCGATGCCG
>DYIH01000196.1:0-2971 GCA_020723785.1 Thermaerobacter marianensis | reverse complement strand
CCTTGTGGGGCTCCTTGACGGGGCTCGGCACGCCGGGGAACCAGCGCACCGGCCGGACGCAGGCGTACAGGTCCAGCACCTGGCGTAGGGTGACGTTGAGGCTGCGGATGCCGCCACCCACCGGCGTCGTCAGCGGCCCCTTGATGGCCACCCGGAACCGCTGGATCGCCTCCACCGTCTCATCCGGCAGCCAGTTCCCCGTCCGCTCGTGGGCCCTCTCCCCGGCCAGCACCTCCAGCCAGGCGATGCGCCGCCGCCCGCCGTAGGCCAGTTCCACCGCGGCGTCGAAGACCCGCCGGGCCGCCCGCCAGATGTCCGGCCCCGTCCCGTCCCCCTCGATGAAGGGAACGATGGGATGATCGGGCACCTCGAGCCGCCCGTTCTCGTACCGGATCGCCTCGCCCCGCACCGCCGTTGCCGCCTCCCCGCCAACCGCCACGCACCCATTCCTCCCCGCATATGATGACAAAGTGCTCTTAAATTAAGTTTGCCGTAGGAGTCATTCTTCCTTGCACCCGGAGGAAAATCGTTGACAGGAATCCTGGATATGTATTACGCTTGTATTACAGGGGGAATGGATGATGACATTCAGCATCCGCCTTGACCCGGATCTTCAGGAGCAAGTGGAATACCTCGCCCGGACCCTCTCCCGTTCGAAGTCCGATGTGGTCCGGGAAGCTATCCAGCAGTACTGCGCCCGGGCTATCGATATGAACCGCGTTCGACCCTATGCGATGGTCGAGGACCTCGTCGGGTGTTGCGAAGGACCGGAGGATCTCGCGGTGAACGCCCGCAAGTACATCAAGGAGGCCATGGATGCCCGCCGGAACCGTCCTCGTTGATACGGGACCCCTCGTCGCCATCCTCAACCGCAATGACCGTCATCACACGGCTTGCGTGGAGGCGCTGCGCCTGCTGAACGAACCGCCGGTCACCGTGTGGCCGGTCGTCACCGAGGCCATGTACCTGTTATCCTTCTCCATCCAGGCCCAGCAAGCCTTGCTGGACTTTTTCACCCGCGGGGCCGTCCGACTCGCTTCCTTGACCGCCGACGACATCCCCCGCATCCGCGACCTGATCGGCAAGTATGGGGATCTCCCGATGGACCTGGCTGACGCCGCCCTGGTTGCCGTCGCGGAAAGGGAAGGCAGTGAGACGATCCTCACCCTGGACCAGCGGGACTTCCGCGTCTATGCGCCGGCCCATGTGCCGGCGTTGACGCTGCTCCCCGCAGGTCTGGACCCTCCATGATCTCCAGGAGGGCCAGCACCTTTTCCCGCACGCGATCCCTGATCTCCCGCACCTTTTCGATGGGCTGACCCCGGGGGTCGTCCAGGCCCCAGTCGGCGTCGATGCGCAGGAACCCGGCCGGGCAGGACTCGGCCACCCCGCAGCCCATGGTGATGACCATGGCGGCGCGCTCCACCATCTCCGGCGTCAGCGGCTTGGGGCGCTGGGCGCTCATGTCGATGCCCACCTCGGCCATGGCCTGGACGACCGTGGGGTTCAGGTCCCCGCCCGGTTCCGTCCCGGCGGACACGCCGCGCACCCTCCCCCGGGCGTAGTGGTTCAGGAACGCCTCGGCCATCTGGCTCCGCCCGGCGTTGTGGACGCAGACGAAGAGCAGCTCGCGCATCAGCGCGCCTCCTCCCCAACGGCGGCCGCTCCGGCCCCCCAGCGCTTGGCCAGGGCCACCAGCCCCAGCATGACCGGCACCTCGATGAGGGGCCCGATCACGGTGGAGACCCCGACCATGGGCCGGGAGGCAAAGGCGGTCAGGGCGATGGCGATGGACAGCTCGAAGTTGCGGCCGGTGCTGTTGAAGGCCACCGCCACCGCGTCCCGGTAACCCAGGCCCAGCCACCCGGCCGTGAAGAAGGTCACGGTGAAGAGCGTGAAGAAGAACAAGGCCAGGGGCGGGATCATCCGCCAGATCAACTCCGGATGGTCGAGGATGACGCCGCCCTTCAGGGCGAACATCACCACCAGCGTCCCCAGGAGGGCCAGGAGCTGCAGGGTGTTCAGCCGGGGCACGAAACGTCCCTCGTACCAGGCCTCGCCCCGCCGCGCCACCAGCAGCCGCCGGGTGACGACCCCCGCCAGCAACGGCAGGGCCAGGTAGAGCACGACGCTGCGGGCGATCTCCACCACGTCCAGCGGCACCCGGGCGCCGATGATCAGGTAGATGAAGAGGGGCGTCGTGGCCATCTGGATCAGGGAGTTCCAGGCCATGAGCGTGATGGCCAGCGCGTTGTTGCCCCGGGCCAGGTCGGTCCAGACCAGCACCATGGCGATGCAGGGGGCCACCCCGAGCAGGATGAGGCCGATCCACAGGTCCGGCTGATCGTGCAGAAAGACCCGGCCGAGGAGCCAGAGGAGGAAGGGGTTGACCAGGTAGTTGAAGCCGATGACCAGCAGGGACGCCCGGTAGGCGGTGAAAGCCTTGCGCACGTCCTCCAGGTGCAGTTTGGCCATGGCCGGATAGATCATCAGGAAGAGGCCGGCGGGGATGCCGGCCTCCAGCGCCCCGCCGACCCCGGTCGCGATGCGGCCGAGCCCGAGGCCGGCGGCCATGGCCAGGGCGATCCACAGCGGCAGCAGCGCCCCCACCGGGTCCAGCCGCTTCTCGCAGGCCGGGGCGGGACGGATCGCTTCCGAGGCCGCTTTCATGCCGATTCCTCCTTCGTCGCCGCGGCCCGGCCGGGCGCCAACGCCGCCAGGACGCCTTTCCGGACAAGGGAATAATGGCTCCACGTGCCGCGGACCTCACGCCGCACCAGCCCGGCGTCCAGCAGGATCTTGAGGTGATAGGACGCCTTGGGCTGGCTCAAGCCGAGAATGGCCTGGAAGTGACAGGTGCAGAGGCCGTCCTGCTGCTCCATGAGGTATACCATCTGAACGCGCAGCGGGTCGCCCAGGGCGGCCGCCACCGCCGCCAGCCGGGCGGCTTCCCCGGCCGGCAGCCGCCGCG
>DYIH01000195.1 GCA_020723785.1 Thermaerobacter marianensis | reverse complement strand
CGCCAACCGCAGCACCTCGGCGCGGTCCCACCCGTTCACCGCCACCACGTCCGTCAGGGAAGGTTCGCCGCGGGTGAGCGTCCCCGTCTTGTCGAAGACGATCGCCCTGACCTTGGAGGTCGCTTCGACGGCGTCCGCACCCTTGAACAGGATGCCGTGCTCGGCCGCCTTGCCCATGCCGGCCATCATGGCGCTGGGGGTGGCCAGCCCGACGGCGCAGGGGCAGGATATGACCAGCACGGTCACGCTCAACAGGAGTGCGAACCCGAACGGCGCGATCTCGCCCAGCGTGTACGGCGTGAGCAGGAAGCGGCTCTCCGGCGTGAAGAAGGCGTTGTACCCGACGAAGAACCAGAAGAAGTAGACGAGCAGGGCCAGGACGTGCACGCCCAGGATGAAGTGGCCGGCCACCCAGTCGGCGAGCCGCTGGATGGGTGCCTTGGAGCCCTGGGCGTCCTCCACGAGTTTGATGATCTGGGCCAGCGCCGTCTCCTTGCCCACGCGGGTGGCCTGGAACTTGAAGGCGCCGGTCCGGTTGATCGTGCCGCCGATGACCTCGTCACCGGCCTTCTTCTCGACCGGCATGCTCTCGCCCGTTAGCATCGACTCGTCGACCGCGGAATAGCCCTCGAGCACCTTCCCGTCGACGGGGATCGACTCGCCGGGGCGCACCAGCACGACGTCGCCCGGCTCCACCTCGTCCGCCGGAACCTCCTTCTCCCGCCCTTCGCGCAGCACCCGCGCGGTGCGCGGCTGGAGCTTCATCAGGCGGCGGATGGCCTCGGAGGTGCGGCCGCGGGTGACAGCCTCCAGGTAGCGGCCGAGGACGATGAAGGCCGTGAGCAGGGCCGCCGACTCGAAGAACACGGCGCGCGGCCCGCCGAACCCGGCCCCGGGGAACACCGTGTTGACCACGGCGATGACGTAGGCCGCTCCGATGCCGGTGGCGTAGAGCAGGTTCATGTCCGTGACGCCGCGGCGCAGGCCGTTGTAGCTGTTGCGGAAGAACTGCCAGCCCGGCCCCGCCACGATGGGCGTGGTCAGCGCCCACAACAGGAACTTGTTGCCCAGGAACTCGGGGATGGCAGGAAGGTATTCGCTGAACGTCCCGGTCATGACGATCGCGGCCAGGGGCCAGGTGATCCACATGTTGCGCCGCTGCCGTTTGATCTCCTTCTCCCGGGCCTCCTGCTCGCGGTCCACGGCGGCCAGGGCGTCCGTCCGCTCGTGCGCCTCGTAGCCCAGGTCGGCGATGACCTTCTTGACCGCCGCCTTGTCGACCGTGCCCGCCACGTACCTGATCCGAGCCGTCGCCGCCGCCAGGTTGACGCTCACCTCGCGGACGCCGGGCAGGTTGCCGACGGCCTTTTCCACCTTGGCCGCGCAGCTTGCGCACTCCATGCCCAGGACCTGGAGGGTCATCTCCTCGTCGGCGACGCTGTACCCCACGTCTTCGATCGCTCGCACCAGTTCGGGAACCTCCACCCGGTTCGCGTCATACTCGACGGTGACTTTGCCGGCCACCAGGTTGACCTGGGCGCCCCGCACCCCGGCAACGTTCTTCAGCGCCCTTTCGATGGTGTTGACGCAGGATGCGCAGGACATGCCCTGCACGTCCAGAGTCACCCTTCGAGGATTCATCCGGCCTCCTCCTTTCACGAAAGAGGGTTTGCGCCACTTCAGGGTTGCTATCCGGCCCCGGGCAACGAATGCCGGAGACGCCTCTGCAGGAGAATGTTCGTGCGGTAAACGCATCCCACCCCGACGCTAAAATACCCCTACAGGGTATTTTTATTGTAGCAAGAGGCCGGATTTAATGCAACCCTATCCAACACGGCCCGACCATCCCCCTTCTTGGGGAATAGCCCCTGATAGCGCATGGGTGGTGAAGTACTTCACTTCTCAAAAACCCTTATCTTACAAGGTTTCCATCAGCGTGAAGTACTTCACTTCTCTCAAACCCTGTCGCACCAAGGTTTTCGGCCAGTGAAGTACTTCACACCCCATGGTCCAGAGGCGATGACGGCTCCCCGCCGGCAGGCATCCGTTACCGCCGGGTTTCTAACCCTGCCGGAGAAGCCCCTTCAATACCTCCATCAACTCGCGGATGGACAGCTCACCCTCCCCGCGGCCGATGGCATCCTGCACGCACCCCCTGAGATGGCTCTCGACCAATTCCAGGGCAACCCGGTCAATGGCCGCCTTGACGGCTGCGATCTGGACGAGGACGTCGACGCAGTAGCGGTCGGCCTCGACCATGCGATGCAGGCCGCGCACCTGGCCCTCGATCCGCCGTAACCGGTTGAGAAGGGCCGCCTTGTCCGCCTGGTGGCTGAGGCGCCGGGCCGGCTCCGCGCCATCACCGTCGCAAGCCGGGCAGTGTCCGGGTGCAGCGGGCGCTTCGTGACGATCATCCAGGTGCAAACGGTTTCCCCTCCCGTGCCCTGCTCTGCCAGCCGGGCAACAGCCGGACCGAGCCGGACCGCGATGCACGATCTCAGTTCAGTCTCTCGATCCACGGCCCGCCCCCGACGACCCGCCAAACGGCCAGGTGATCGGCGGCCGCCATGTCCTCCGGACGCTTGCCCGCCAGGGCCACCGCCAGGGCCTCCCAGGCGTTGGCCGCCAAGCGCCGGCCACCCACGGGAGGCGTGGGGGTGATCAGCCAGCCGGCGCCGCGGGCCGCCAGGCACGCCGCGTCCTCCTCGGTCGCCGTGCTGGCGATGACCACCTGGCCCTCCAGGCGCTCCGGCAGACGGCTGCGGAGGAAGTTGAAGTCGCCGGCCAGCACCGCCATGCGGCGGTACAGGCGGCCGCCGCACCTGCCAACCCGCTCCTGGCGCCGACCCAGCGGATAGAGCCAGTGGATCGGCAGGCGGCGCAGGAGCGGCAGCGCCGCCGCCGCCAGGGGCGCAAACCGCTCCAGCGGCAGCAGGAGCGGTAATCGCAAAGCGTAGTACGCGTCGCCGGCCAGCACCCGGCAGCCGGCCGCCGCCAGGGCGCGTGCCAGGGCCGGCCGGTCGAGCACCGAGGTCACCAGGGCCGTTCGACCGGCCAGCGCCACGCCCCCGGTGTTCAAGGCGACCGCCGCTTCCGACACCGCCGCCGGCTCCACCGCCGCCTTCCAACCGGCGCCGTCCACCACCGGCGTCCGCCGCGCCAGCCCGGCCAGGCGGGCGCCCTGGGGCAGGTCGTAGCGGCGGTGGCCGAGGACGAGATGCGTGTTGATCCCGCCCAGCCCGATGGCGGCCACGCGCCCGTCCAGTTCCCGCAGGAGCGCCGCCGCCCGCGCCAGGTCGCCCCCGGTGCCCACGCGGCGCACCCGCAACCGTTCCCCCGCAACGCGCACGGTGCCCTCCCAGTCGCGGCGCGGGCTGCCCAGGCTGACGCTGACCACGTGCGGATACGGAGCACCTTTCGCTGTCGAAACCGCCACGCCTTGGTGCAACAATCCTACCGTGTCCCCTTTACCTTCACGCGGGTCGCCGATCGGGATACCCGTGCGGATACGGAGCACCTTTCGCTGTCGAAACCGCCACGCCTTGGTGCAACAATCCTACCGTGTCCCCTTTACCTTCACGCGGGTCGCCGATCGGGATACCCGTGCGGATACGGAGCACCTTTCGCTGTCGAAACCGCCACGCCTTGGTGCAACAA
>DYIH01000194.1 GCA_020723785.1 Thermaerobacter marianensis | reverse complement strand
GGCGAAGGCAAGCTGGGCGGGGACGAGCGGGGCGTTGGCGGTCCTGGGCCGCATCCCGCTGGAGCCCGGCGTGCGGGAGGGCGGCGACGAGGGGCGGCCGGTGGTGCTGGCCCGTCCCGATTCGGCGGCCGCCGGGGCGTTCCGCCAGGTGGCGCGGACGATCGCGGCGGTTGAGCGGGAGGCCGTCGAGGCGCGTCGTTAACGTGCGGCAGCCCTTTTCTCACGGCGTTTCTCCAAGGTCCGCATCAACCGTTCGGGCGGCGGAGCCGTCGTCCCTCCGCCGCTCGATTTTCCGCACCGATGGTTCCCGCGATCAATATCCTGATGACGACCATGGTTCCGACATTCGGGCAAAGCGAAAAACGTCTTGACAGGCGTGGCACCCGCTGGTATTCTTGATTTATAAAACCCTAGTAAATCACTAGGCATACTAAGAAAAGGTGGTTCATAGGATGAGCGCGACAGCACTCAACCAAGAGGACATAATGCGCTGGAACGATTCTTTGGACGAGGGCTCCCCTCAGGGGGTGCTTGCCGCAGCCGTCGAGCGCTTCTTCCCGGATGTCGCCCTGGCCTGCAGCTTCGGCCTGGAGGACGTGGCCCTGGTCGACATGCTGAGCCGCATTCGGCCCGGCGTCAAGGTCTTCTACCTGGATACCGGACTGTTCTTCCCGGAGACGTACGCGGTGCGCGACAAGCTGGCGGCCCGCTACCCTGCGGAGTGGATCCGCATCGAGCCGCGAATCTCGCTGGACGAGCAGGCGGCGCAGTACGGGGCGAGCCTGTGGGCGGAGAACCCGGATCTCTGCTGCAAGCTCCGCAAGGTGGAGCCTCTGCAGAGGGCGCTTTCCGAGCTGGGGCTGCGCGCCTGGATCACCGGAATCCGGCGCGACCAGGCCCCGACGCGGGCCAACGCCCGTCTAGTGGAGTGGGACGCCAAGTTCGGCCTGGTCAAGTTCAACCCGCTGGCCGCCTGGAAGGCCGCGGACGTATGGGACTACGTCCGGAGCAACGGCCTGCCCTACAACGTTCTCCACGATCAGGGGTACCCGAGCATCGGTTGCTGGCCCTGCACACGTCGCGTCCAACCCGGGGAGGATCCCCGCGCCGGGCGCTGGGCGGGGACGGCCAAGACCGAGTGCGGCCTGCACGGCTGACGGGAGGTGATCGGGTGCAGGCGCTGGTGCGGTTCTGGCTGGACCTGCATGAACACAATCTGCCGCTCTACGCCCTGGTCACCGTGCTTTCCGTGGCGCTGGCGGGTGCCGCCATGGGCCATCTGGCCACAGGCATTCTGACCCGCCTCGGCGCCGGGCGCGGCCCGGGGAAGGGGGAGGCCTGAGTGGAATTTCCCATCTCCGGCGTCACCGCGGACCCGTGGCTGCTGGTGCTGATCGGGTTCGTCGTCGGCGTTTGCGGCGGTTTTTTCGGCGTTGGGGGCGCCTTCATCGCCACCCCGGCCCTGAACATCCTCGGTTTCCCCATGGCCTACGCCATCGGCACCGACCTGGCCCACATCATGGGCAAGAGCATCATGTCCACCGCGCTGCACCGCCGCCTGGGCAACGTGGACGTCCGGGCCGGTTTGACCCTGATCATCGGCGGGATACCGGGCCTCGAACTCGGCAGCCGGACGGTGCTCTGGCTGGAGCGGCTGGGCCACGTGGAGACCGCCGTGCGCTGGACATACGTCGTGGTCCTGGCCGCCGTTTCGCTGGGCATGCTGCGCGAGTACCGCGATTACCTCCAGTGGCGGGCCGGGCGCGACCCGGTCACGGACGATGCCGGTTCGACGGGCTGGCTGGCCCGCACCGCCCAGTCGCTACGCTGGCGCCCGGTGGTCGGCCTGCCGGCATCGGGGATTCCGGCCATTTCCGTGTGGGTGCTCGGCGCGGTTCGTCTGGTGACCGGCTTCATGGCCGGCTTCCTGGGGGTCGGCGGGGGTTTCTTCCGGGTGCCGGCCCTTGCGTACGTCGTGGGCATGCCGATGCGCGTGGCGGTGGGGACCGACCTGCTGGAGGTGCTGTTCTCCGGCGCCTATGGGACGGTTACCTACGCCCTGAAGGGCCGGGTGGACGTCTTGGCGGCGCTGCTCATGCTCTGCGGGGCGGCGGTGGGCACCCAGATCGGCGTCTTCGCCACCTGCTACGCCCGCTATCGCATCCGGCTGTACTTCGCCCTGACCATGCTGCTCACGGCCGTTTCCGTGCTCCTCAAGCAGTTCGCCATGCCGACGGCGGCGGCCGTCCTCCTGTTCGCCACGGCGTCGCTGATGAGCCTGGCGATCATCCGGCTCCTTATCGGCGGCATCCTGCGGCATCGGAGCCGGGAGCGGGTCCGGGGCATGTCGGTGTAAAGGAGTTGGTGCCATGTCAACGCAGACAGCGGTTGGGATCGCGCCCCACGGCGGCCGCCTCGTCAACCGGGAACTGGCGGGCGAGGCCCGGGAGGAGGCCCTGGCCCGCGCCGCCGGCCTGAAGAAGATCGTCCTCGGGGAGAAGGAGGCCTCCGACCTCGAGATGATCGCCGTCGGCGCCTTCAGCCCCCTCGAGGGCTTCATGGACCGGGCCGACTACGAGCGCGTCGTTCACGAGATGCGCCTGGCCGGCGGCCTGGTCTGGAGCCTGCCCATCACCCTGCCGGTCGCTTCCGACGAGGCCCGGCGGTTGCGCGAGGGGGAGGAGGTAGCCCTCGTCGACGGCGCCGGGACGGTCCTCGGCCTTATGACCGTCCAGGACCGCTATGAATACGACAAGGCGCGCGAGGCGCGGCAGGTCTTCCGCACCGAGGAGGAGGCCCACCCCGGTGTGGCGCGCCTCTACCGCCAGGGGGACGCCTACCTGGGCGGGCCGGTGTGGCTGGTCAACCGTACGTCGGCCGAATTCGCCGAGCACCGCCATGACCCGGCCGAACTGCGGGCCGTCTTCGCCGCGAAGGGTTGGCGGCGGGTGGTGGGGTTCCAGACCCGCAACCCGATCCACCGGGCCCACGAATACATCCAGAAGTGCGCCCTGGAGACGGTCGACGGGCTGCTGATCCACCCCCTGGTCGGGGCGACCAAGGAAGACGACGTCCCGGCGCACATCCGGATGCGCGCCTACGAGGCCATCCTCGCCGGGTACTACCCGCGGGAGCGCGTCATGCTCGCCGTCTTCCCGGCGGCCATGCGCTACGCCGGGCCGCGGGAGGCGGTCTTCCACGCCCTGGTGCGCAAGAACTACGGCTGCACCCACTTCATCGTCGGCCGCGACCACGCCGGCGTCGGCAGCTACTACGGCACGTACGACGCGCAGAAGATCTTCGAGCAGTTCCGGCCCGAGGACCTGGGGATCACGCCGCTCTTCTTCGAACATGCCTTCTACTGCCGGGCCTGCGGCGGCATGGGCACGCCCAAGACCTGCCCCCACGGGGACGGGGAGCGGGTCATCCTGAGCGGCACCAAGGTGCGGCAGATGCTGCGGGCGGGGCGGATGCCGCCGCCCGAGTTCAGCCGGCCCGAGGTGGCCCGCATCCTCATGGAGGGGCTCACGACTGTGGGGGATTCGTCCCCTCTGCGTCCCGTAAGGGGATAGCCCCCCACCGCGCATGGGTGGTGACCCGGGACGCCCCGTCCCGGCAGCCCGCATGATATAGCCCCCCACCGCGCATGGGTGGTGAAGTACTTCACTTCTCAAAAACCCTTGT
>DYIH01000193.1 GCA_020723785.1 Thermaerobacter marianensis | reverse complement strand
GATGGCAGTCAAGTGCTTAAGTCAAATGTGTCCGTTATTGCCAGGATACCTCAACATTGCCCCGGCCGTGTTCGCTCAAAATTTCAACAGATGGCGGTCAAGCGCTTGAAACGAGTGTGTCCGTTATTGCCAGGACACCTCACCCTCAATGTGCTGATCGACCAGGGCGACCAGCTGGAGGGGGCGGCCGGCAGTCTGATGGGTTTGGACGAGGAGAGGGCGGACGCGGAACCGTTCGGCACGAGCGCGGAGGAGCAGGGGGAGCCGCTGCGACCCCTTGCGGGTTATAATGGACGCGGAGGAGCGTAGCGTGACCGACATGACGTATGAGGTGTTGACCCTGCGGCGGACGGCGGAGCGCATCGGGGCCGGTGGGGATCCGTGGCTGTGCATCCGGGAGTTTTTGGACGACTTTTACGCAGCCGATGCCGCGGAGCGGGGCGGCCTGATCGCCGGCCGGCCCGAGCTGTTGGGCGACCGCCGCTTCGACGCCTACCTGGCGGCTCTGGCCGAGCATTTGTCCGTCCACTATGATTTGCCCTGCCCTCGATGGGTGGCCGAACCCGAGCGATTTCTCGACCAATGGTGGTTCCCGACCACGTTCAAGAGCCTGCACGCCATGGCCCTCGTTCAGAGTCCGGCCTCCTTCCGGCGGCGGGGGATTTTCGTGGACGATACCGAACTCCAGCGTTGCTAGGAGGCGAACTTCCGTGGACCGCTCTGAGATGATGCGTTACCTCACCGCTCTCGCGGAACGGCTCACGGCTCGGGGGATCCAGGGAGAACTGTATGTCGTGGGGGGAGGCGCCATGGCCCTGGCTTACGATGCGCGCCGGGCCACGCGGGACGTGGACGGGGTCTTCGCGCCCAAGGCGGAGATCTATGCGGCGGCGCGGGAGGTCGCGGCGGAGTTCGGCCTGCCGGAAGGGTGGCTCAACGATGCGGTGAAGGGGTTCCTCGCCGGTCCCGATCCCGATGCCGTTCCTGTTCTGGATCGTCCCGGCCTGCGTGTGTTGGCCGCGTCGCCAAGATACCTGCTGGCCATGAAGTGCCTGGCAGCCCGCCGCGAGGACGAAGGGGACATCCGCTTTTTGTTGGGCCACCTGGGCGTAAAGAATCCCGATGAGGTCTTGGACATCGTTCTCGGCATCTACCCCGAGGCCCGCTTGACCCCCCGCTCCCGGTTCATGTTGGAGGAGATTTTCGCAACCGGCATCTGACCCGCTTGCGCTCCGCCCTTCCACCGCGTCGAGGAATGACGTCACCCACGCGCCGAAGTCGCGGCCTCGCAGGTTGAGCTCGGCACCTGGAAGGGCCAGGGGGCGCCGCCCGAGGTCGCGCGGCAGTCCGGCCGGGGCCGGAACCCAGCCGGAGATCCGATGGTTCCCCACCCTCCGCTACGACCCGCCCCGCACCTGAAGGCCGACTTCATCCCGGCCGACCTGATGGACTGCATAGTTGGCTGGTTTGAGGTCACAATTTGTGGCCTCAAACGTGGAGGGCAAGGGGGGTGGTCAATGCTATCCGCCTTAATCGCCGACCCCAATAATTTGAAGATCCTCACCCGGTCTCACCACCCGGCATTCCCCAATGGATTGGGGGAAGTCGCCAACGTTGCCGGTCACCAGATACTCGGCCTGGTGCTCGACGACCGCTATATAAACGTGGAGATCCTTGGGGTCACCGTTCCCAGCCGTACTTGATCGCTGGCGAGAGTCGGCGAGGTGCTTTCTCCCCGTGCGCGTGACGCCGAGATCGTCCGCTACGCGCGGGACCATGGGCATATCATCGTCGCCCGGATGAACAGCCGGATCATCCTGATCGATGGCGAAAAGTTGGTGCGGTTGATGATCGACCACGACGTCGCCGTCTCCACCGCCGCCTCTTACGCGATCAAGAAGATCGACCAGGACTACTTCACGGAGGCATGAAAGAGGCCATGCGCTACGCCGCCTATGGGGTTGAAGTAATCTTGCGTGTCAGGCAATCGGCGATCTCCTCCACGGATGAAGAAGAGGTGGCAACCCAGAGGACGAACTCGAAGGCCTCGATGAAGGGATGATTCTTGATCAGGGATCGGAAAAGGGCAGCGCCCTTAACCGGCAGGGTTGGGTGAAGATCCTCGCCGCAGAAGGTTGCCGCCGGCTGGGCCACCGCCGAGTCCAGCAGTCCGGCTTCCCTTAGAGCCTTTGGCTCATCGCCGGTGGACAACATGGCCTGTACGTGCAGGTACAGGACGTCTTCAAAAGTCAAATAGTTCATGCGTCTTTGAGACGATTTAGCGTTTCACCAAACTGCTGGATAGACTCCTCCGCTACCCGCCGCACCTCAGGAGATACCCGCAAGGCAAGGATGTCTTGCACCAGATGCACCACTTCTTCCCGGGACCAGCCCTTAATCGACTGCAGAATTTGGTCATGCGTCATAGCCGTCACTTCCGGTCCAAATATCCTTTTGCCAACGGGGCCACGCCTTTATAACGCGATTTATTGCCATTTTACAGGAGATGGCGGCTGCTGTCCAGAGCCTCTGCTGTGTCAAGCCTCGCGCCAATGCTTAACCAGCAAACTCCTAAAGCAGGAAACCCCGCCCTTTTGTCGAATCCCGCGGGTAAGTGACTTAAGAGCCCCGGCGGCACGCCTCGCCGGGCGATTTGCACCTGTGGAGGCCGCGCCATGCCCGACGCCACCCATATCGGCCAAAGCACCCGCACCCGCCAAGGCAGCCGCACCCGCCAAGGCAGCCGCGCCGGCAGCACCCGCGCCGCGCGCACGGCACGCGCCTCGCGCACCCCGCGCACCCCGCGCACCTCTCGCGCCTCGCGCCAAGGCGCCGCCGACAAAGCCGCCGCCAAGAACGGCGCCGCCCTGGGCTTCGAGGCCAAGCTGTGGGAAGCGGCCGACAAGCAGCCGTAGCCCGAACGGGCGCTGGGGCAAACGGCTCAGATTCGTTCTCCTCCCGAACCCGAAAGGGTGCCCTGGACCTCCTTGTGCAGTGTGACGAGGTGCATGACGCGCCTCAGTTCTTTTTCGTCCAAGTTAGCGTTCAAGGCATTCAACAAGAATCGCAGGTGATTAGAAAGCATGCCCGCGTTCACCACGCCCTCCCGGATGACGACCGCCATAAGCTCCGGGGTTCGCAAGAACCGGCCCGGCCCGAGCAGACGAAGCGCTTCCCGCTCCGTGCGTCCTTTTTCATAGGTGGCGAACGCCCAGCCTCGGTGGCAGGCCACGGCCAGGCTGGCGGCTTCGCCATCGGCCAGTACCCTTCGCAGTTCCGTATAGGTCTGCTGCTCCTCGCAGCTGGCGACCCGCGTCTCCCGGATGCGGCCCTGCCGGAGCTGTTGTTCCAGGCGCTGCCGCTGGGTAGACTGCGTGATCTCAGCCTTAACGTTCTCCACGACGCAGAATCGAAGTGCGGCAGAGTCTAAAATTCTCTCGAAACAGTCCAGATCGATTAGGTCGATGATGACATTGGTGTCGAGGAGAACGTCCACCATCGGCCCTCTTACGACCCATGGTTCCGAGCTGCCCCGGTCTTTTCCAGCAGCAACGCCACGTCGTCCTCGTCGAAACCGCCCAGGCGGGTCAGTTCCTGGAACTTCCGACTAGAGATCGCTTCGCGCATCAATGCTTCCAGGGCCAGGTGGAGGAGGCGCCGGCGAGCCAGTCGGAACCGGCCCGGATTGCTGTATCGTCCCTCCGGGTTGGGAGCCTGGTCACTCTCCCGGGCCATGGCCTCGATGCC
>DYIH01000192.1 GCA_020723785.1 Thermaerobacter marianensis | reverse complement strand
ATCGAAGACTCGGTATAAAAAATACCCGAACTACGGCTCTGGGGCGGCGCCCCCCTTCGGCCTCCGGTCCGGTTTGTGCGACAGGCTCTTGGACAGGGAAAACCAACGTGAAAACAAAACCATCGCCGGGGATTCGGAATCAGGCGCTGACATCGCGGCGGAAGGCCGCCTTGCCGGCGAAGCGAGCAGCGGCGCCCAGGTCCTCCTCGATGCGGAGCAACTGGTTGTACTTGGCCACGCGGTCGGTGCGTGAAGGGGCGCCGGTCTTGATCTGCCCGGCATTGGTGGCCACCGCCAGGTCGGCGATGGTGGTGTCCTCGGTCTCGCCGGAACGGTGGGAGACGATGGCGGCGTATCCGGCCCGGGCGGCGGTGTCCATGGTGCGCAGGGTTTCGGACAGGGTGCCGATCTGGTTCACCTTGACCAGGACGGCGTTGGCGACACCCCGCTCGATGCCTCGTGCCAGGATCTCGGCGTTGGTGACGAAGAGGTCGTCGCCGACCAACTGCACCCGGCCGCCCAGGGTACGGGTCAGGAGCGCCCAACCGTCCCAGTCGTCCTCGGCCATGCCGTCCTCGATGGACACGATCGGGTATTTGCGGCACCAGCCGTCGAGGAGATCGGCCATGCCGGCGGCGTCCAAGGTGACGCCCTCGCCGGCCATGGTGTAGCGGCCCTCGCGATGGAACTCGCTGGCGGCCACGTCCACGGCCAGGAAGACGTCCTCACCCGGACGGTAGCCGGCCTTCTCGATGCCCCTGACGATCAGGCCCAGGGCTTCCTCGTTGGAGGCCAGGTCGGGGGCGAAGCCCCCCTCGTCGCCGACGCCAGTGTTGAGGCCGCGCTCGTGGAGGACGGCCCGCAGGGCGTGAAACACCTCGGTGCCCATGCGCAGCGCCTCCCGGAAGGTCGGTGCGCCAGCGGGGACGATCATGCACTCCTGGACGTCCAGGTTGTTGGCGGCATGTTTGCCGCCGTTGACTATGTTCATGAGTGGAACGGGCAGGAGGGTGCCCTCACCGCGGCCCAGGTGGCGGTAGAGGGGCTGGCCGGCGGCCGCCGCGGCGGCCTTGGCGGCGGCCAGGGAGACGGCCAGGATGGCGTTGGCCCCCAGGCGGCCCTTGTTGGGCGTACCGTCCAACTCGATGAGAGCGCGGTCCAGGCCCGCCTGGTCCCGGGCGTCGCGGCCCCGCACGGCCGGCGCAATGATTTCATTGACGTTGCTGACGGCTTGGAGCACGCCCTTGCCACCATAGCGCCGGGGGTCGCCGTCGCGCAGTTCCACCGCCTCGAGGGTTCCGGTGGAGGCGCCGGAGGGAACAGCCGCCCGGCCGGTCACCCCACTCTCCAGGGTGACGTCCACCTCGACCGTCGGGTTCCCCCGCGAGTCCAGCATCTCCCGGCCCCGGACGTGGGCGATGGCCGTTGGCGTCAATGGCAAAACCTCCAGCGATGGTGATGATGTCTGCTGCGGCGTGAGGGAGGCCACAGGGGCCATTTTAATGCCAACTGAGGCGGATTGCAACGGCTCATCGCCCTGACCCATCTCCAGTTTTGGGTCCGGCCGATTTCGGCGGACCTGATCGACGGGACCATCGGGCACGGGCAGGACTCGGCCTGCAGCTCGAAATTATTGACCAGGCGCATAATCCGTGTCCGGAAAGGCTTGTGCGACAAGGCGTTCCGGGACCGCGCCAAAACCTTATTACCGTCGTGCATATTACCGTCATGCATAAGGGTTGTGCATGAGTCGCGCAAGCCTTGTGCGGCAAGGGCTTGCAGCCCTGGAATATAACTGTGGTTAATGAGCCTATAGCACCAATGGTACCAATGGTGGGGCCGCCCGACGTTTCGGCCCCACCGATCACTCCGCGCCCAGGTTGTGCAATAGGCTTTTAGCTATTACTGATCACGACAACTATTCAAATAGCACTGTTGAGAGTGAGAATAATCACGATCATAAGGGTCTAAAAATAGCCCTTTCAGAAGTGAGAACGCTCACTAATTACGGAATAAGTCTAAAATACTTTAGACTCGGCGAGCCGTCGCACCGGGGAGCATATTCCAACCACCGTTGGGGGATCGGGGGTGAGGAAGCCGACACGCACGGGCATGCGTCCACGCGCGACGAGCGATGAAATAGAAACGAAGGAGGTCAGGACATTGTCACAGACGGTTGGTATGTCAACAAAAGGTGTTCTCATGCGACGAGTGACGGCTTTCATGTTATTCCTGCTCCTGCTCGCCCTGGCCGGCTGCGGCGGTAAGAAAGAGGCCGCTGCGCCCGCCGCGAGCCAGGCGCCGCAGGCCAAGCAGGAGCAGCCCAAGCCCAAGGCCGAGGAGAAGAAAGAGGAAAAGAAAGGCCCCATCGACTTGGCCAAGGCCAGGGAGATATACGACGGCAAGTGCGAGGGCTGCCACGGCCCGACGCGGGCCGGCGCCACCGGCCCGGCCCTCCTGCCGGAAACCATCGGGGCACAACCCCAGGAATTCTCGGTCAAGACGATAGAGCTGGGTCGCGAGGGCACGGCCATGCCGGCCTTCAAAAACCAGTTGAGCGCGGACGAGATCGACCTGGTGGCCCGCTTCATCCGGGAGACGCCGCCCGACGCGCCGCCGGCCTGGGGCACGGAGGACATCGAGAAGTCCCGCAAGGTGTACGTCGAGAAGAAGGACTATCCCAGCAAGCCCAAGCATAACTACAATCTGAAGAACATCTTCTTCGTCGTGGAGCGCGAGGTTTCCAAGGGCGCCTTCATCGACGGCGACAACTTCAAGGTCATCAAGGAAGAGCCCATGGGCTTCGCCATTCACGAGATCGAGTACGCCCCCAACGGCCGGTTCGGCTACACCGTGGCCCGCAACGGCCAGATCGTCAAGTTCGACCTCTATACGCTGGATAAGGTGGCCGAGGTGCGCGCCTGCCTGAACGCCCGCGGCGTGGCCGTCTCCAAGGACAGCAAGTACGTCCTGGTGGGATGCTACCTGCCGTACCAGATGACGATCCTCTCGGCCGAGGACCTCAAGCCCCTCAAGGTCATCGCCACCCGCGGCGCCGACCCGGACGGCAAGGAGGTAGACTCCCGCGTCGCCGCCGTGGCCGACGCCCCCAAGTACGGCGTCTTCACCGCCGCCCTGAAGGAAGCCGGGCAGGTGTGGATCGTCGACTACACCAAGCCGGACTTCCCCGTCACCAAAATCGAGAAGGTGGGCAAGATCCTCCATGACTGGTACTTCGACCCGAGCGGCCGTTACTGGGTGGGCGCGGCCCAACTGAGCAACCACATGGGGGTCATCGACGTCAAGGAGAGGAAGCTGGCCGCCACGATCCCGACTGGCGTCAAACCGCACCCCGGCATCGGCGCCAACTGGAAGACCAAGGACGGCAAGACGCTGCAGTCGACGGTGAACATCGGCGAGGGCCGCTACGACGTCTGGGAGGCGTACACCTGGAAGAACGTCTGCAACGCCAAGACCGGCGGCCCCGGCCTGTTCGTCAAAACCCACCCGACGAGCAAGTATGTTTGGGCTGACGCCTTCGCCGGCGAGCACAAGGACGAGATCTACGTCTTCGACAAGGAGGACCCCTGCAAGCTGGTGAAGACCATCGTGCCGCGCAAGGGCAAGGTCAGCATCCACCCCGAGTTCACCAACGACGGCAAGTACGTCCTGGTGAGCATCTGGGACAAGGACGGCGAGATCGTCGTATACTGTAGCTGCTCACGGTAATTGACCAAGGCGCAGGTCAGGATTCTCACACTCTT
>DYIH01000191.1 GCA_020723785.1 Thermaerobacter marianensis | reverse complement strand
GCTGCCGTTCATGGTGGGCATGCTCCTGCTCATGTTCGACCGCTGGTTCGGCACCAGCTTCTACGGGCCGGGCGCGGGCGGCGACGTGACGCTGTGGCTGCAGCTCTTCTGGCTGTTCGGTCATCCGGAGGTGTACATCCTGGCCCTGCCGGCCTTCGCGGCCATCGACGAGGTGCTCCCGGTCTTCTCCCGCAAGCCTTACTTCGGGTATGTCTCCATGGTGGTGGCCGGTGCGGCCATCGCCGCCATCTCCTGGATCGTCTGGCCGCACCACTTCTACAACATCGGCCTGGGCTCGACGGCCAACATCTTCTTCAGCACGACGACCAAGGCGGTTTCGGTGCCGACGGCGATCTTCTTCTTCAACTGGATCGCCACCATCTGGGGTGGGCGGCTTAGGTTCAAGACGCCGATGCTGTACGCCCTCGGGTTCATGTTCCTCTTCCTGGTCGGCGGCCTGACGGGGATCATCAACGCCAGCTCGGCGACCGACCGGCAGTTCCAGAACAACTATTGGATCATCGCCCACTTCCACTATGTGGCCATCGGGGGCATCGTCTTCGCCCTGCTGGCCGGCCTGAGCTACTGGTACCCGAAGATGAGCGGCCGGATGATGAACGAAACTCTCGGGAAGCTGGGCTTCTGGATACAGTTCATCGGCTTCAACCTGACCTTCGCGCCGCAGTTCCTGGCGGGGCTGGACGGGATGCCGCGCCGGACGTATACCTACACCGCGATGCAGGGATGGGAGACGTACAACCTCCTGTCGACCATCGGCGCACTGATCCTGGCCCTCGGCATCGGCATCTTCGCCGTGAACCTGGTGGGGAGCCTCTTCTTCGGACAGAAGGCCGGGGACGACCCGTGGGACGCCCGCGGCCTGGAGTGGAGCATACCCAGCCCGGCACCGGCCTATAACTTCGCGCGCCTGCCGCTGGTGCGGGGCCGCGAGGCGCTCTGGTATGAAAAGATGCACGGCAACGGCAGGGTGCAGGACGCGCCCGACGACTTGGACGAGGGGCGTCACGGCAACGCCGTGCACATGCCCTCGCCGTCGGTCATGCCCCTCGTCACCGGCCTTGGATTGGCGGTTGCCCTGTTCGGGTTGGGCGTGCTCCACTCGCCGGCGGCGGCCGTCCTGGGCGGGTTGGTCATGGTCGCCGGCATCCTCGGGTGGCTGCTCGAGAACTATAGCGGCTACTATCTCGTCGAGGAGGAGGGGGAGGCGGCATGACGAGCAGGGCGATAGCGGTTGGTCATGACGGGATGGGACACCACGATCGGGCGGCCCTGGACAGGCTGAAGGTGGGCGTCTGGACCTTCCTGGCCTCGGAGTGCATCGTCTTCGGGTCGCTGATCGGCACCTATCTCGGGCTGTACGGGCGGAGCGTAAGCGGTCCGACGGCCCACGACATGCTGAACGTGCAGGTCACCTCGATCGCGACGTTCATCCTCCTGGCCTCGAGCTTCACCATGGTGATGGCCATCGCCTCGATCCGGCAGGGGAAGGTGGGGGCGACCCAGGGCTGGCTTGTCCTCACGATCCTCCTGGGCCTGACCTTCCTGGGGTTCCAGGTGGTGGAGTACGGCGAGTTCATCCGTGAGGGGTGGACCTTGAGCACCAACATCTCGTCCGCCACTTTCTACGTCACGACCGGACTCCACGGCACCCACGTGCTGGTCGGGGCCCTGTGGCTGGGCGGCGTCCTGGTCAACTCGCTGCGGGGCAGGCTGAGCGCCGGCAACGCCGCGACGGTGGAGTTCGCCGGGTTGTACTGGCACCTGGTGGACATGGTCTGGATGGTCATCTTCCCAGTCTTCTACCTGATGGAGTTCGCCAAGTAGGCCAGCAAGGAGGGAGAGGGTATGAGCATCGAACTGGGACGCCCGTTGGCCGGGCCGGGCCGGGGGACGCAAACGGCCATGCATGAGGCGGAGGCCCATCCGAGCATGGCGGTCTACCTCCTGACCGGGCTGGCGACCTTCGTGATCACGGCCATCGAGATACTGATCATCAACTACGAGGGGTTCAAGCCCATCCTGGTGCCGCTCCTGGCGGTCAACTTCGGCATCGCGGCCCTTTTCTACCAGGGGTTGTGGTATGAGCACGTCATGTATAAGCTCATTTTCGGCGTCGGGCTGTTGCTGGGGGTCATCACGCTCGTCGGGCTGATGGTGATGTTGCCGCTCGGGACGATAGTGCACTGACTCAGGCCGAAGTTCCAAGGTGCTTCCGGGGCTGCGGGCGGGGTCCGGCCTCTGACGGGGCTGGACCCCGTTTCGATGGGACGGTTCTGTGACGTCCCTCACTGGATGCCGGCCCTCCGGGTGATATGATGCGGGTGGAAAAGGGGGTTGCGGAATCGTGCCTACTGCGACATTTCGTCGCCTGGCCTGGGCGACGGCGATCGAGACGTATCTGCTCATCATCATCGGGGCCGCGACGAAGGCCTATGGCGCGGGTTTGTCCTGCCCGGACTGGCCGCTCTGTTTCGGCAAACTCGTTCCCCAGATGAACTTCCTCGTTTTCCTCGAATGGTTCCACCGTTTGGGGGCGGCTCTCATCACCGTTCTCGCGTTGGCCGCCACGGTCTCCGCCTTCCGCCTCCCCGCCCGGGAGCGCCGGCCATGGGTCCGCTGGACCCTCTTCGCCATGGCCCTGGTCTTGGTGCAGAGCATCTTCGGCGGCTTGACCGTGATCATGAGGCTGGAACCATGGGTCGAGGCCGCGCACACCGGCCTGGCCACGGCGTTCCTTGCGGTATGGGTGATGATCGCCGTTTCCGCCGGCATGCAGGAGCGCGGCCGGCAGATCCTGACCGCGCCGATGATGTGGGTGGTTCCGCTGGTGGCGGCGTTGTCCACGTACTCGACCATGGTCATCGGCAGCTACATGAAAGCAGCCCACGGCGGTCTGGCCTGTCCCGACTGGCCCCTGTGTTACGGTCAGGTGATCCCCGCCTTCTCTCCGGACGGACTGATCCTGCTGCAGTTCGGGCACCGGCTGGCCGCCCTGGCCGCCTTTGTCCTGGTGATCTATACGGCTTACTTCATCTACCGTCGGGCGGCTCAGGAGCCGGCCCTGGTGGTGCCGGCGGGCATCTCGGCCGGGCTGATGCTCGTTCAAGTGCTGATCGGCGGCGTGGCCGTGGCCCAAAAGCTCCCCCCCCTGGTTACGGTCACCCACCTGGCGGTGGCCGCCGCTCTGGTGGCCACGCTGATGGCCCTGACCACGGTCGCTTATCGCCTTTCGGCGGCCGGCGTCGTTTCGGGGGGGCCGGGGGCCGGCGGCGGCCCGCCGGGCGGGCAACACCGGCGCTGCGACGTCCTGGCCTACGTCCAGCTCATGAAGCCGCGCATCCTACTGCTGATCCTCGTCACCGGGTATGGGGCCATGTGGGTGGCCGGCCGGGAGATGCCGCCGCCGGCTCTCACGTTCTTCACCCTGCTGGGCCTGCTCCTGACGAGCGGGGGCGCCAACGCGGTCAACATGTGGTATGACCGGGACATCGACGCCGTCATGTCACGCACGCGTAACCGCCCCCTGCCCTCGGGGCGCCTGGAGCCGTGGCAGGCGTTGGCCTTCGGCGTGGCGGCCGGGATCGCGGGCGTGCTCGTCCTGGCCATCTTCGTCAACCTGTTGGCGGCCGTCTGGGCGCTGGTCGGCTACCTGTATTACGTCATCATCTACACCATGTGGTTGAAGCGTTCCAGCGCGCAGAACATCGTCATCGGCGGGGGAGCGGGCGCCATCCCGCCCCTGGTGGGCT
>DYIH01000190.1 GCA_020723785.1 Thermaerobacter marianensis | reverse complement strand
CGGCGGCGGTTGATCCGTGGGTGGCGGCGGGCCTGGGTGCCTGGCTGATCGGCACGACGGTGGCCGGGCGCGGCCTGCGCGAAACCGCCCTGGACGTTTTCCGGCCCCTGGCGGCAGGCGACCTTTTTGCCGCCCAGGCCGCCCTCGGGCAGGTGGTCGGTCGGGACACGGCGAATCTACCGGAAGCCGACGTCGTTCGCGGCGCCGTGGAGACGGTGGCCGAGAACACGGTTGACGCCGTGGTCAGCCCCCTCTTCTACGCCTTCCTGGGGGGGCCGGCCTTGGCCGTGGCCTACCGGGCGGTGAACACGTTGGACTCCATGGTGGGCTACCGCAACGACCGCTATCGGGACTTCGGCTGGGCGGCGGCCCGCCTGGACGACCTGGCCAACTTCCTGCCAGCCCGTATCGCCGGCCTCCTCATGTGCGCGGCGGGGTGGCTGCTGGGCCTGGACGCGCGAGGGGCATGGCGCGCCTGGCGGCGCGATGCCCGGCGGCACCCCAGCCCCAACGCCGGCATCCCCGAGGCGGTGGCCGCCGGGGCGTTGCGGGTGCGCTTGGGCGGCATCAACACCTACGGCGGAGCGCCGTCCCGCCGCCCGCACCTGGGGGATGCCCTGGAGCCGCTCACCCCCGGCAAGATCCCGGCGGCGGTGCGGCTGAATCGGCTGGCGTCCCACCTGGCGGCGGCCGCGGGGTTCGCGGTGGCCTGGGCGGCACGGACGTGGCTCGCCCCAAGCGGATGGTGAAACGCCCATGCCCTGGCGCGGTTTCGCTCTGGCATTGCGCTTCCTGACACGCCTGCCGCTGCCCGCCGGCCCGGCGCCCATCGACCCGGCCACGGCGGCGCCGGCGGCGGCCGCCTGGTTCCCCCTGGCGGGGGCGGTCGTCGGGGTGGTGACGGCAGCGGTATACGCCCTGGCGGCGCGGTGGTTCGGGCCGCTGGCGTCCTCCACCCTGGCGGTGTTGGCCGGGGTGCTGGTCACCGGCGCCTTCCACCTGGACGGGCTGGCCGACACCGCCGACGGGCTGGCCTGCGGCGGCGGCCGGGACAAGCGGCTGGCGGTGATGCGCGACCCCCGCGTCGGGACGATGGGCGCGCTGGCGGCGGGCGCCAGCCTCCTGCTGAAGGTGGCTTTCTTGAGCGAAATGGAGCCGGACGCGGCGGCGTTCACCCTGGTATTGGCCCCCGTCATGGGGCGCTGGGGGATGGTGCTGGCCATGCCCAGGCACCCCTACGCGCGGGAGGAGCCGGGTCTGGGCCGGGCTTTCGCCGAGGGGACCGGCCCCCGCCAGGTGCTGGCGGCCACGGCCCAGGTCGTTCTGGTGCTGGCGGCGCAGGTGGCCCTGGCCGGGCCCGCTCCGACGGCGGTGATGCGGGCTGCCGCGGCGGCGGGGCTGGCAGCCGGGGCGGCCCGGCTTGTCGCGGTGTTCCTGGCCCGCCGCCTGGGCGGGCTGACCGGTGACACCTACGGCGCGATAAACGAGGTGGTGGAGGTGGCGATCCTGGGATGGGCGGCG
Organism: Thermaerobacter marianensis; assembly: GCA_020723785.1. Lineage (GTDB taxonomy): Bacteria > Bacillota > Sulfobacillia > DYIH01 > DYIH01 > DYIH01. The sequence goes on along the minus strand of DYIH01000190.1, from coordinate 2,305 downwards.
GCCCGGTAAGGCAGATCATCGCTCGGGTTCCCGGGTCATGCGGGGAACTGGTCCAGGGGGCCATCGCCGGGGTGGACATCCACGTCACCTGCCCCATCGACCGCTGGGGGTCGGCGCACTTCCGCCCAGCGTCCAGGCCGTTGCACGTCCGCGCTTTCCTGGGCGCGTTGCCCCGCCATCCCAAGGTGCGGCTGGCCCTGGGGCGCTACCTCAACGAATCGGGCGTTGCCGCCCTGCCCGGCCGGTTGGAACTGTCCAGCGCCCTCCCCCGCGGCAAGGGGATGGGGTCGAGCACAGCCGACATCGTCGCCGCCCTGGCCGCCACCTCGGCGGCCCTCAAACGGCCGGCCGGCCCCGACCGGCTGGCCGGCCTGGCCTTGTCGGTCGAGCCCACCGACGGAACGATGTTCCCGGGGATCGCCATCTTCGATCACCTGCACGGCCGCGTCCGGGGTTCCCTTGGCGACCCCCCGCCCCTGGAGGTACTGATCCTCGACCCTGGAGGGCGGGTTAACACGGACGCATTCAACCGGCGTCCTGACATCGCCGAAAAGAACCGGACCAAGGAACCCGCCGTCCGGGAGGCCCTCGCCCTGGTGATGGAGGGCCTTCGCCGGTCGGACCCGGACGCCATCGGGGCCGCGGCGACCCTCAGCGCCCGCGCCCACCAGGCCATTCTGCACAAGGAATACCTTGAGCCGGTGGCGGCCCTGGCGCGGGAGGTGGGGGCGGCCGGCGTCTGCATCGCCCACAGCGGGGTGGTCGTAGGCATCCTGTGCAACCCGTCCCGCACCCCCGCCGCCGCGGCGCGCCCCTTCCTGGAACAGCGCCTGGGCAGACCTCTGCTGCCGGCCCGGGTCATCGGGGGCGGCGTCCGGTGGGCATCGGGGTCCCCGCCGGATCCACCGATTCGGCGGGGTGAGGAATCGGGGTCCCCGCCGGATCGGGGTTTCGGTGGGGTGTACGAGGGGGTGCCAGGCGATGCGGCCGGTGACATCCTCCGGTGAAGCGCGGCAGGGCTCCGGCGCCCTCGTGCCGTCGGAGCCTGCTGCCGGAACACCCCCGGCATCCCCCGCCGGATCGCTCCCGTCGCTCCACGCCGGAGGCGCCACCGTCCAGCCCGCCCACGGCGGGAACCTGGCCTGGGCGGCCCGGCGCTACGGCCTCCCGCCCGAGTCCTTTGTCGACTTCAGCGCCAGCCTGAACCCCCTCGGCCCGCCGCCGGGGGTGCTCGAACGGGTGGCGGCCAGCCTGGGTGACAGCGCCTGCCGCTACCCCGACCCGGAATGCGGCTGGGCCCGCAACGCCCTGGCTGCCCACCTCGGCGTCCCGCCCGAGAACGTGCTCCTGACCAACGGCGGAACCGAGGCCATTCACCTGGCCGTGCGCTGGTGGGCTTCCTGCGTTTCCGGGAACAGGCCGGGGCGGGGGCGGGTGGTGCTCCCGATCCCCACATTCGGTGAATACGCCCGTGCTGCGGCCGCCGCCGGGGCACCGGTGGTACACGTTCCGCTCGCCGCGGAGGAGGACTTCCGCCCGTCGGTCCCCATGCTGACCGCCGCCCTCCGGCCCGGGGACCTGCTGTTCCTCTGCAACCCCAATAACCCGACGGGCGCCCTGCTGGCCAGGGATGAACTGCTCGAGGTGTGGCGCCGGTGCCTGGGGGCGGGCGCGTTCCTGGTGGTGGACGAAGCTTTCCTGCCTTTGGCGGTCGGCGGGGAAGGCCATTCCCTGGCCTGGGACGCCTGCCGCGGTCCCGGCCTGCTTGTCGCCGGTTCCCTGACCAAAACGTACTGTTTGCCCGGGCTGCGTCTGGGCTATCTCATCGGGCCGGCGGACGCGGTGGCGGCCGCCGCCGCTTACCAGCCGGGTTGGAGCGTCAGCGCCCCGGCCCAGGAGGCGTTGCCGGCCTGCCTGGAGGACACCGGCTACCTCGCCCGCGCCCGGTTGCTGATCACCACCGAACTCCCCTTGCTGGCCCGTGGGTTGGCGACCGTTCCGGGGCTGCGGGTCTTCCCCTCGCACGCCAACTTCCTGCTGGTGGACTGCCGGGGAACCGGCCGGACGGCGGCCGAGTGGCGGGATGCCCTTGGCCGCCGCGGGCTCCTCGTTCGTGATTGCGGCAACTTCCCCGGCCTCGATCCCTTCCACTTCCGCGTGGCCGTCCGGAGGCGCCGGGAAAATGAGGTGCTGTTGGCGTCGCTCCCGTGGTACACCATGCCCTGCGCTGCTTCCAGCCTTGGGGGATAGCCCCCACCGCGCATGGGTGGTGAAGTACTTCACTTCTCAAAAACCCTTGTCTTAC
>DYIH01000189.1 GCA_020723785.1 Thermaerobacter marianensis | reverse complement strand
GTGATCGTCAACATGAGCCACAGCGGCCCCGGCCTGGGCGGGATCGCGCCGGCCCAGGCCGACTACTTCCAGGCGACGCGGGGGCCGGGCCACGGCGACCACCGCCTGCTGGTCTATGCGCCGTCCTCGGTGCAGGAGGCGGCCGACCTGATGTCCGAAGCCTTCGACGCCGCCGACCGCTACCGCAACCCGGTGATGATCCTGGGCGACGGGCTCCTGGGCCAGGTGATGGAACCGGTCCGGTTCCGGCCGATGGTCGACCCGGCCGGCTTGCCGTCCAAGCCCTGGGCGACGACGGGCACGAGGGGGCGCACGGAGCGGAACATCATCAATTCCCTCCGCCTGGACCCCGAGGCGTTGTGGGCCTTCACCCGCCACCTGGCGGAGAAATACGCGGAGATGGCGGCCCGCGAGACCCGCTGGGCGGGCGAGGCCCTGGAGGACGCCGAGGTCGTGGTCGTGGCCTGGGGGATGATGGCCCGCATCTGTCACACGGCGGTCCAGCAGGCCCGGTCGGAGGGGATCCGCGCCGGGCTGATCCGGCCCATCACACTTTATCCCTTCCCTCGGGAGCCTTTCGAGCGCACGGTTGACACGGCGCGGGCCTACCTGGCCGTGGAGATGAGCCTGGGACAGATGGTGGAAGATGTGCGCCTGGCGGTCGACGGACGGCGGCCGGTGCGTTTCTTCGGCAAGACGGGCGGCGTGGTGCCGACGCCCAGGGAAGTGCTGAGCGAGATCCGCGGCCTGGCGCGGTAACAGATGCCTGCCGGTTCCCGGCCGGCGGGGCGAAAGAGGCGATACCCATGGCTGCCGCGATGCAGCAGGTCTTCGACAGGCCCAGGGGCCTGACCGCAAAGGTGACCCATTACTGCCCCGGTTGCACCCACGGAGTGGCCCACCGCCTGGTGGCCGAGGTGCTGGAGGAACTGGGCGTTCTGGACCGGACCATCGGCGTGGCCTCGGTGGGCTGCTCGGTCCTTTCCTACGAATACTTCAATGTGGACATGCAGCAGGCCGCGCATGGGCGGGCGCCCGCGGTGGCCACCGGCATCAGGCGCGTCCACCCCGATGCCGTCGTCTTCACCTACCAGGGTGACGGCGATCTGGCCTCCATCGGCGCCGCCGAGATCCTCCATGCCGCGGCGCGCGGCGAGCGGTTCACCGTCATCTTCATCAACAACGCCGTTTACGGCATGACCGGCGGGCAGATGGCGCCGACGACCCTGATGGACCAGAGGACGACGACGACGCCGGCGGGACGGCATGCCGAGGCCGGGTTCCCCATCCGCGTGTCGGAGATGCTGGCCACGCTGGACGGGCCGGCCTACGTCGCCCGCGGTTCGCTTCATGATCCGGCCCACGTGCTGAGGGCCAGGAAGATGATCCGGCGCGCCTTCCAAGCCCAGATCGACGGCTTGGGCTTCGGCATGGTCGAACTGCTGTCGACCTGCAACGTGGGCTGGGGGATCAGCCCGGTGGAGGCCCTGAAGTGGATCGAGGAGCACATGATACCGTATTATCCGCTGGGCGAGTTCAAGGTTGCCCCGGGGGTGCGCTGATGGCCGCAGTGGAGATGATCTTCGCCGGTTTCGGGGGGCAGGGCGTGCTGTCCATGGGCCTGGCGGTGGCCTATGCCGCCATGTTCGAGGGCAAGCACGTCGCCTGGCTGCCGGCCTACGGTCCCGAGCAGCGGGGTGGGACGGCCAACTGCATGGTCGTCGTCTCCGACGACGAGGTTGGCTCGCCCTTGGTGACCGATCCCGACGTGGCCGTGGTCATGAACGGCCCCTCGCTGGAGAAATTCGGACCCCACGTCAAGCCTGGCGGCATGCTGTTCATCAACAGCTCGCTCATCGCGGAGGACGCCGGGCGGGATGACGTCCGTGTCATCCGCGTCCCCACCCTGGAGCCTGCCGAGGCCCTGGGCGAGGGGCGGGTGGCCAACATGGTCATGCTGGGCGCCGTCATCGAGGCCAGCGGCGTCGTCGGCCTTGCCGCCGCTGAGGCCGCCCTGGAGAAGGTGCTGCCGGCCCGGCGCCGCCACCTGATCGAGGTCAACCGCGCCGCCCTGGCCAAGGGCGCGGAGCTGGCCGCCGGCGCCGTCCGCTGATTGGCAGGTACGTGGCGCCGTCGGGTCGATTCGCGCCGCGGCGCGTGGAGAGGAGGCCGTGACGTGATCCGGCTGCGCTGGGGCCGCGTGGTCCGCGTCATAGGCGGCCGCAACGGCCTGACCGAACTGGTCGTCGACGTCGACGGGCGGCACGGGCGCGCCGTGTCGTACGCCGGCCTCTGCCAGCCGGCCCAGGCCGGTGACCGGGTCCTCCTGAACACGACCGCCGTTGACCTGGGGCTGGGGTCCGGCGGGGTGCATTTCGTCCTGGCGGTCGCCGGCCGGGAAGAACGGGACGCGCTGCCCCCAGGCCACCTGATGAAGCTCCGCTATACACCCGAACAGATCGCCGTGCGCGGGTGGGAGGAAGGGTTGGCCCCCGACGCGGCCGGCTTCATGGACCTCGCCGGCCTGCCGGTGGTCGCCGGCGAGTTGCACAGCCAACTGACGCCGGTCGTTCTGGGCGCCCGGGCCGCGGCCGCGGCCGGCGGACGGCCGGCTCCGCGCATCGCCTACGTGATGACCGACGGCGGCGCCCTGCCCGCCGCCTTCAGCCGCCAGGTCCACGCCCTGCGGGAGGCCGGCCTGCTGGCGGCGGTGATCACCGCCGGGCACGCCTTCGGCGGCGACCTGGAGGCGGTGAGCATTCACAGCGCCCTGCTGGCGGCGCGCCTGGCCGTGGAGGCCGACCTGGCCGTCGTTCTCATGGGGCCGGGCATCCTGGGCACCGGCACTGCTCTGGGCTTCTCCGGCGTGGAGCAGGCCTGGATTCTGGACGCCGCCGGCGCCCTGGGCGGTCGTCCCGTCGCCGTCGCCCGCGTCAGCTTCGCCGATCCCCGCGAACGCCACCGCGGCCTCTCCCACCATACCCGCACCAACCTGGGCCGCCTGACCCACCGCCGGGCACTCGTGCCCCTGCCGGCCCTGGACGCGGCCGCTGAGCGCCGGCGGCTGGAGCGCCAGATCGTGGAGAGCGGCATCGCCGCCCGGCACGAGGTGCGCTGGGTGGAGCGGGCGCCGTTGGAGGCGGCTTTGGCCGAGCCCCCCGTTCCCTTGGAGAGCATGGGACGCACATACGCCGACGACCCGGCCTTCTTCCTGGCCGCGGCGGCGGCCGGGTGGGCGGCGGTGTTTTTGGAACATGGGTTCTGAAAATAGCCGGAGGTGGTCAGTTTCGCTGGTGAACCATTCCTCACAGGGTATTCGGGCCTCTTCGTCTCGCCGGCTTCGATCCTTCGCATTTCCGGCCAAGGCCCCAACGCCGTAACGAAGGGGACGACGAACCCGTGAGAGCGATCCACCACCTCGTCATCGACAGACGCCCGGCCATGACGAATCACTTTCCTGAACCCATTCTTTGTAGGCGAGCCAGCCGTTCACCCCATGGCTGGCCCGCCCCGGATCTCCCGCAGCAACACGGCGCAGTTGTCCACCCCTTCGGCCAGCCGCTGGAGGATGTAGCGATGTAGCCCTTGTAGGGGTCAAGCTTGGAACCCCGCGTGGGCCGAGGCTTCGGCTTGGGGATCTCCGGCTCCCGGACGTACTTCCGTGCCGTGTTCCGGGAGATGCCCGGGCGCCGGGCGATATCTACGGAACCATCGGGGAAGGTTCCAGCGCCACGAGTGATGAAAACGGCGAGGGCCCACCGACGACCATCGGGCAGGGCTCGGCCTGCAGCTCGAAATTATTAACCAGGCGCATAATCCGTGTCCGGAA
>DYIH01000188.1 GCA_020723785.1 Thermaerobacter marianensis | reverse complement strand
CTTTGTGGGCGTCCTCATCGTCGTCGCCATCCTCAGCAAGCTGATCGGTTGCGGTGCAGGCGCTATGATAACCGGCTTCAAAATACGGTCGGCGGCCGTCATCGGTTCAGGAATGGTGGCGCGCGGCGAGGTGGGTTTGATCGTGGCAGGCATCGGTTTGGAACGCGGCCTGATCGATAACCAGGTCTTCACAGCGGCCATAATCGTTGTTTTGGTTACCACCATCGTTACGCCACCCCTGCTCAGGCTCTTCCTGGAGGGGGAACGCCTGAAGGCGCCACCTACGCGGGCCATGAAGGGTTAATCGGAAGTTCAGAGCCTGTCGCACAACCCGGTCCCGGAGTGGCTGGTGGGGCCGGCCAGCCCGAACCCGAATCAGCAGGGCCGGTTGAAGCCCATCAAAGTGTGAGGCACCGAGGCACCGAATGCGTTTTTGCTGCCGAGGTAGAGCGTATTTTGGCGGCCCCTCGACTTTGTGTGACAGGCCCTTCATTACAAACAAACCCCTGCGGCCGCTTGACCGCAGGGGTTTGTCATCAGCCAGGGTGGAGGGGACGACCATCCCACTCCTATGTCAGCTCGGCCGCTCGCAACCCCGCCGCTGGTAATACCACCAATTGACCAGGACGCCGATGAGATAGAAGACCATGGCGCCGATGAAGAAGGGAATGGGCGTACCGGTCCTGGAGATGGCCGCCCCCATGAGGACGGAGAAGATGAACGGGCCATACGCAGCCACCGCCGCCGTCCAGCCGATCACGCCCGCGCCCTGCCGCGGGTTGTGGGCGAAGATGACCGGGTACTGGCGGAAGGTGGAGGCGTTGCCAGTTCCCGACCAGTAGAAGATCCACAACATGATCAATACGAAGACCGGGAACTTGTCCAGGGAATCCGGCGTGAAATAACCTCCGAACCACCCGAAGAGTATGCCGGCGATCATCCCCACACCGGACAGGGTAGTCCAAATGGCACCACCCGTCTTATCCGTAACCGGCCCCATGATGACTCGTATAAGGGAACCCACCAGTGGGCCGAGGAAGGCGTATTTCAAGGGATCCGGCGCGCCCTCGAAACCCCCATAAAGCGTTTTGATGAGCAGTGGGAAGGTGGCCGAATACCCGGAGAAGGAGCCGAACGTCATGATGTAGGTGATGGTGCAGAACCAGGTGTGCTTGCTCTTGAAGATATCCAGCTGCTCCCGAAACGAAGCCCTGACGGGGACGCTGCGCAGGAAGATCCAGCACAGGATGGTCATGATGGCGAGAAATGGTATCCACAGGAAGGGCGCGTTTTGCAACCATATATCCTTCACAACCTTGCCCTTGGTGAAAACCTGTGGTCCGCCAACCAGGGCGCCAAAGGCGGCGAAGGAGATTATCCAGGGAACGACGAACTGGGTCAGGCTGACCCCGAAGTTGCCGACGCCGGCCTGGATGCCGAGGGCCGTCCCCTGCAGCCGCTTGGGGAAGAACAGGCTGGTGCTGGGCATGTAGGCGGAGAAGTCGCCGCCGCCCAAGCCGAAGGCGAAGGCCAGCACCATGAACATCCACCAGGGCGTACCGGGGTTCTGGACCGCGTAGGCCAAACCGATGCAAGGGAAGATCTTGAGAAGGGTGGCTATGGTGATAACGTGGCGGGTGCCGAACAAGGGGATGAGAAAGGTGGCCACGATGCGGAGTGTCCCACCCGCCAGGCCGGGCATGGCCGTCAGCCAGAACAGCTGCATGGTGTCGAACTTGAAGCCGATGTTGGGAAGGCGGACGACGACGGCGCTCATCATGAACCAGGTCGCGAAGGACAGCACCAGGCTCAGAGTGGTGAGCGTAAGCGTCCGCCAGGCGATCTTGCTCCCTGTCTCTTTCCAGAATTGCGGGTTTTCCGGTTCCCAGCGCTTCAACCACGTCCCGGACCCGGTCCCCCTATCGACTCCAAGGCTGCTTGCTGGAGATCCCATGATCATTCCTCCTTAGAACTTAAACGGTGAATACCATCACTGGGTTACTTCTTCGTTTGTTGAAGGAATTCCTCGCCAGCAACACCTCCCATTTGCATATAGTTTCGATTAGGTACGGACCGGCCAGAATAAGTTGAATGTAGCTCGTTGCGGTTCCACCAAGGTTCCGCAGCGCGATGGAAATCGGGGGCTCGCCGGCGTGTCAGCCGCATGTCTGCAGGAATCGGAACTCGCATGCCGAAAATGTAGCATCCACGTGCAGGTGTCGGGGGCGGAGGGGGTGGCGGTGTGGGCGTCGAGGAACACCGCGAGGCGGCGGGCGGTTTGGGACCGGTGCCCGTGGCCCTGGTGACCGTTTCCGACTCGCGCACCGCCGCCACCGACGTCTCCGGGCCGCTCATGCGCCGCCTGGTTGAGGAAGCCGGCCACCAGGTCGTCCTGCAGGCGCTGATCCCCAATGATCGCGAGCGCATCCGGGCGGTGCTGGACGAGGCGCTGGCTTCGCCGGCCCTGTGCCTGGTTTATTCAGGTGGCACCGGACTGGGGCGCCGCGACGTGACCCTGGACACGGTGCGGCCCTTCTTTGAGAAGGAACTGGATGGCTTCGGCGAGCTCTTCCGCGCGCTCAGCTACCAGGAGATCGGCGCGGCGGCCATCTTGAGCCGGGCCGCCGCCGGCGCGTGCCGGGGCCGGCTGGTCGTCTGCCTGCCGGGTTCGTCGGCGGCGGTGCGCCTGGCCTTTGAGAAGCTCCTGCTGCCGGAGTTGCGGCACATCGTGCGGGAACTCGGCCGTTGAGAAGAGGGGTGAATGAATTGGGTGGAACAACCGGAACCCGCCTGGACCGCGCCGCGGTGGAAGCCCTTTCGCAGCACCTGCGCGAGGATCCCTGGCTTGCCGAGCGGCGCCTGCGGTGTTGGGACGTGTTCGAGCAATTGCCGTTGCCGTCGAGGGATGACGAGGCCTGGCGGCGCACCCCCCTGGGCGGTTTGGACCTCGGTTCGGTGGCGCCTTTCCGGCTGGAGGAGCCGGTCGCCCGCAGCGAGGACCTGCCCGAGAGGCTCTGCCCGGCGCTCTCCGCCATCGAGGACGGGGCGCGGCCCGGAGCGGCGCTGCTGCAATACAACTCCTCCGTCGTCCACCGGTCGGTGCCGTCCCACCTGGAGGAACAGGGGGTGATCTTCACCGACCTGCATACGGCGGCCATCAGGTTCCCGGAGATCATGCAGCGGCGGTTCATGACCGACGGGGTGCCGGTGGGGTTCAACAAGTTCACGGCCCTTCACGCCGCCCTGTGGAGCGGGGGCGCCCTCCTGTACGTGCCGCGCCACGTGTACATCGCCGAACCGCTTCAGATCGCCCTGTGGGCCGATCATCCCGGGCTGGGGATATTCCACCACACGTTGATCCTTGTCGAAGAGGGGGCGCGGGTGGCCCTGCTGGAGCGGCTGGAGTCGGCCGACGGCCGTCCGGGGCTGGCCAGCGGCGTCGTCGAGATCTTCGCCGGGCCGGGTGCGCGGGTGACCTATGCCTGCCTGCAGCGATGGGGGAACGAGGTGGTCAGCGTTTCGGCGCGGCGGGCGCAGGTGGCGGCGGGGGCCGTCGTGGAATGGGTGAACGGCGAGTTCGGCGGCGCCCTGGCGCGGGTTGACCAGGAGAGCCGGCTGCAGGGGGAGGGGGCGCAGGCCCGCGCCATCACCCTCTTTTTCGCCGGCGCCCGGCAGCACCTGGACATCGGCGCCGGCGCGCTGCACGCCGCGCCGCGCACGGAGAGCGAGATCCTGGCCCGTGGCGCCCTGGCCGGCGACGGGAGGGCGGTCTTCCGCGGGCTGGGCCACATCCGGCAGGGTGCTCACCGGTCGCGCATGAACCAGCGCGAACAGGCGCTCCTCC
>DYIH01000187.1 GCA_020723785.1 Thermaerobacter marianensis | reverse complement strand
CGGTATCTCCAGGTCGTCCCCCGCGAAGGGCTTGATGTCCAGGTCGTCAACGGAAGCCGACGCCCGCTGCCGGTTGTCGAATCCGGTGGCGATGACGGTCACGCGTATCTCGTCCTGCAGGTCCTCGTCGATGACGGCGCCGAAGATGATGTTGGCATCCGGATCGGCCGACTGGGCGATGATCTCGGCCGCCTCGTTGACCTCGAAAAGGGCCAGGTTCGGGTCACCGGTGATGTTCAGCAGAACGCCGCGCGCCCCCTCGATGGACGTCTCCAGGAGCGGGCTGGAGATCGCCGCCTTGGCCGCGTTGACGGCCCGGTTGTCGCCGCGGGCCACGCCGATGCCCATCAGCGCCGTCCCGGTGTCATTCATGATGGTGCGCACGTCGGCGAAGTCGAGGTTGATCAGACCGGGAACGGCGATCAGGTCGGAGATGCCCTGGACCCCCTGGCGCAGGATGTCGTCGGCCACCCGGAAGGCCTCCACGATGGAGGTCTGCTTGGCCACCACCTGCAGCAGCCGGTCGTTGGGAATGGTGATCAGGGTGTCCACGCGATCCCTCAAATTGGTGATCCCCTTCTCCGCCTGGGCGTGCCGCCGCCGCCCCTCGAAGGAGAACGGCTTGGTCACCACGGCCACGGTCAGCGCCCCGGTCTGCCGGGCCACCTCGGCGATGACCGGCGAGGCGCCCGTGCCGGTGCCGCCCCCCATGCCGGCGGTGACGAAGACCATGTCGGCGCCCTTCAGGGCCTCGGCGAGGGCCTGCCGGGACTCTTCGGCAGCCTTCTCCCCGATCTCCGGGTTGGCGCCGGCCCCCAAACCCCGCGTCGCCTGGCCGCCGATCTGTATCTTGACCGGCGCTTGGCACATGGCCAGGGCCTGGGCGTCGGTGTTGACGGCGATGAACTCGACCCCCTTCAACCCCGATTTGATCATCCGGTTGACGGCGTTGGTCCCGCCGCCCCCCACGCCGACGACCTTGATGACCGCATACTGCATCGACTCCAGATCCAGGTCCTCCATCGCCGCGTCCCCCTTACTCTGCCCCATCGGATACCGATCCCATGGGGGCACCGATTAACACTCCAACCCGCCTGCGGGCCTGCCCAAACCGTTCCCCGGAACCGGCGACGGCGTCCTAACGCCCGCCGGTCAAAACAACTCGCGCAGCCAGCCGCGCAGCCGGCCGGCCACCCCGCTCAGGCGGCCGTTGCGCTGCACGCGGGCCGGCCCCCGGGCGCCCGCCGCGAAGGCCGCCAACCCCACCGCCGTGGCGAAGGACGGCAGCGCGGCCATGTCCTCGAGGCTGCCCAGGCGCTCGGGCGTCCCCACCCGCACCGGTTGGTCCAGTTCCTCCATGGCCAGCTCGGTGATCCCCCGCGTGGCGGCCACCCCGCCGGTCAGGACCACGCCGCCGGGCAGGCCCACGGGGTAACCGGACTGGCGGATGGCTGCGGCGATGGCGCCGAGGATCTCGCGCAGCCGCGCTTCGATAATTTCCGCCAGAATTTTCGCCGAGACCTGCTGGATTCCCTGCCCGCCGACACCCGGTACCGGAAAAACTTTCTCTTCCGCAGCCATGACCGCCGCGGCGGAGCCGTAATCGATCTTGACGATCTCCGCCTGGGCCAGCGAGGTGCGCAGGCCGACGGCCACGTCCGTGGTGATGTATTCGCCGCCCAGGGGGAGAACGGTGGAATGGATCAGGCTTCCCTGGTGGAAGACGGCCAGGTCGGTCGTCCCGCCGCCGATGTCGGCCAGGACGACGCCCAATTCCTTTTCGTCCCGCATCAGCACCGCCTCGCCCGCCGCCAGCGGGGCGAAGACGACGTCCTCGACCTCCAGGCCGGCGCGCTCCACGCTGCGCAGCAGGTTCTGCAGGGTGGTGGTGGAACCGGTGACGATGTGGGCGTCGACCTCCAGCCGGGAACCGAGCATGCCCACCGGGTCGCGCACCCCTTCGTAGCCGTCCACGATGTACTGCCGCGGGAGTACATGAACGATTTCCCGGTCCGGGGGCACGTTGACGACCCGGGCCGCCTCCAGGACCCGCGTCACGTCGTCCTGTGTGATCTCCCGGTCGGGTCGGGTCACGGCCACAACCCCCCGGTTGTTGAGGCAGACGATGTGACCCCCGGCCACGCCGAGGGTGACGGAGTGCAACGGGAACCCGCACATGCGTTCCGCCTTTTGCACCGCATCCTGTATGGAGCGGACGGTGCTCTCGATGTCGATGACGACACCGCGGCGGAGACCCAGTGACGGGCTGGCGCCGACGCCGACGATGTTCAGCCCTTCGCCGCGCCGCAACTCGGCCACCAGGGCCAGGACCTTGGTCGTTCCGACGTCGAGGCCTACGACCACGTCGCTCCGGGCCATATACCCACCCCGCCCTCCAACCCCATCAGGCCCCATGGCCTGACGGGAACCCCAAACTACCGGCATACCGGTATCGGGTGACGATTCGGCGGGAGCCCCGCCATTCCCTCCTGGGAAGAAAAAATTCCATTTTTCATGAAAATTCTCCCGAACGCGGCTCCCGCACGCGGTTTCAAGGGAGGCCGCCCAGTTCCGGCGGCAGGCGGTTCAGCGGCCCGCGGACAGGCGCAGTCGGCCGATCTTCGTCAGCAGCCGCGGGGAGCGGCTGTTTAAGCCGGATCACCGGGCGTTTCACCGAACGCAGGTCGACATAGGCCAGCTGGCGGGCGTCGGGGACGGCGGAGAGGGCGGCCAGCAGGGTCTTCCCCTTCTCCGCCCAGGTCTCGTCAATGCCCAGGAAGACCGGCACCCCCTCGAGGGTGTACAGGCGCACCTCGCCTCCGGCGTTGAGGTTGATCTCCGACACCCGCGCCCGCGCCGCCGGTCCCAGGCCGGCAGCCACCCGTACCGCGAGCAGGGCGTCGGCCCGGGTCAGGCGCTGGCCCGGCAGCGGGTTGGCCAGCGCCAGCCCCGTCACCAGCGGCCCAGGCGGCACCGCGGCCCGTGACCAGACGGCCAGGACGCGACCATCGGCGTCCACTTCCACGGACATCCCGCCCCCGGTGATGAAAACGGCCACCGGCTGCCGTTCGGTAACGGCGATGCGCACCCGGTTGGGCAGGGAGATCGATACGCGGGCTGATGCCACCCGGGGATGGGAACGGAGTTGGCGCTCCACACGCCACGGCCAAACCTGCCAGACGAGGACCTGGCGTGGCAGGCCGGCCTTGGCCTGGACCTCCGCCGGGGTCATCCGCTCCAGGCCGGTGATGGTTAGGTTGCGGACCACGAACAGTTCGGAGGACAGGAAGAGAAAAAGAGCCACGAGCGCCCCCGAAGCCAGCAGGAGTCGTAACGTCCGACGGCGCCGCCGTTGCCGACGGCGGGCCTGGATCACCTCGGCCACCTGCTCCACGACCCGCACCCCGGACACCGGCGCCCCTTCCCCCCTTGTCCGAACCCACCACAACTATTGTAATCGATTGCGCGCCCGTTATGGCGTGCCGGTGCGCCTCGGCGCCACATCCTACCGTTTCCCCTTTACCGATGACGAGGGTGACGATCGGGATGACGCTGCGTCCCTCCGGCCGCCATACTAATCGTTGCCGGTGCGCCTCGGCGCCACATCCTACCGTTTCCCCTTTACCTACCATAAGGTACATACCCGGCTTCCGCCCAGGGGACGATATGCCCATGAAAGCCGCTGCCAAGGTCAACCTCGCCGCCCTCAGCGCGGTCCCTTTCGTCATGGTCCTGTCCAACTCCATGCTGATCCCGGTGCTGCCGGCCATGCAGAAGGCCCTCCGCGTGTCGCCCCTGGAAACCGGACTGATCATCACCGCCTTCTCCATCCCGGCCGGCCTGGTCATCCCGGTGG
>DYIH01000186.1 GCA_020723785.1 Thermaerobacter marianensis | reverse complement strand
TGGTTGGCGGCCCCACCGATCGCTCCGTGACGACGGTTGCGCGACAGGCTCCAGGGAAGGGGGAACGGACTTGGGCACAGGGGGGCTGGAGCGGCGAATCGGCGGCGGACTGGACGGGAACGCCATCGCCGCGGGGGTCGGCGCGTCGCTTGCGGCAAGCATCATTGCCGCCGCCGTCATAGCCGTCCTTGTTTCATTCACGTCGATAACGGAAACGTATTTTTCCATAGTCCTGTACTCCGGCGGCCTGTTGATCCTGGCCATCGGCGCCGCCATCGGCGCCCGCCGGGCCGACCGGATGGGCTGGGTTCACGGAGGTCTGACCGGCCTGGCGTCGATGGCCGTGGCCATGTTCCTGATCGCCGTGTTCTATCCCGACACGCTGTCCCTTGCCGAAATCCTCCGCCAGGGGGCGCTGGCTTTCCTGATCGGCTCGATCGGCGGCATCCTCGGCGTCAATCTGTGACGTCCCGGCGGGATGTCATGGCATCGATGGCATTCGCGCTGCGGGAGGAGGGGCCATGCGGTTGCGGCGGGCCGCAGCAATTCTATTGATAATCGCAACCTCCCTCTGGTGCCAGGGCGCTCTGGCCCAAACAGCCAAGCCGCGCCCGGCGTCGGCCACGGCGCCTCGCGGGGACTTGGAATTGAACGACCGGGGGGCCGACGTCAGGATCCTGCAGGAACGGCTCAGGGCCCTGGGTTATTTCCAGGGGCCGGTGACCGGCTTCTTCGGCCCGCTGACCCTGAAGGCGGTCAAGGAGTTCCAGGCCAACCGCGGCTTGCCCTCCACCGGCTATGTCGGTCCCCTTACCCGCCGGGCGCTGGCAGCCGGGAACACCGATCCCGCCGTGTCTGCCCGGGTCAAGGCCGGACCGGGCAAGTCCAAGCCGCCCGCTCCCGCCAAAAAGGACATGCAGCCGGCATCGGCGGTGGTCTCGCCGCAGACGCCGGATCCGACCCCCTCTCCGGAGTCATCCAACCCCCCGGCGCCGTCCACCGGCGCCGGGGCCTTCGCCGGATCGCGGTCGGCGGTTGCGGGTACGGGGCCGCACCTGGCGCTCACCTTCGACGACGGTCCAGACCCAGCCGTGCTGCCGGGCATCCTGAAGGCGCTCGGCGACCGGGGCGTCCGGGCGACCTTCTTCGTTGTCGGGAAGGATGCGGCCGCCCATCCGAACCTGGTGCGCGCCATGGCGGCCGCCGGGCACGAGATCGAGAACCATGGCTACAGCCACAGGGATTTCACGCAGTTGAGCGCCGGGGAGAAGCGGGACGAAATCACCCGTACCGCACGCCTGATCAAGGATCTGACCGGGCGGGAGACACGGTTCTTCAGGCCGCCCCTGGGGGCTTACGATACCGCCACGTTCAGGGTGGCAAACGCAGCCGGCCACCGGGTCGTTCTCTGGACGAACATCGGCGCTGCCGACGTGCCGCCGCCCGGCACCGCCAAGCTCGTGAGGCGGGTTTCCGCCGCGGCCCACGAAGGCGCCGTCATCATGCTCCACGCCAACCGGCCGGAGACGGCCGAGGCGTTGCCCGCCGTTTTGGACGCCCTCATGGGCCGAGGTTTCAGGCTCGTCACCCTACAGGTGCTGCTGCGTCCCCGCCCTGAACCCTGACCGGCTGGGATCGCGTTGAGAAGCATCCCCCACCCGGGGTGCGAACAGCGCCAAACCTAGATACGCTCGCCGCGCGCCAGGGTCTCCTCCGCCTGGCGGATCATCACCCGCACCATGGCGCCGCCGATCCTGCCGCCGACGCGTCCGCAATCGCGAGCCGGGACTTCGCCCCAGTACCCGTCGGCCACCTGGGGGCTCAGCCCCAGTTCCGCCGCCACCTCATGCTTGAACCGATCCAGCGCTGCCTGCGGCAGCACCTTGGGACGGTCCATGAATTGTGCCACCGGTGCACCTCCTCATTCCGTGAATCGTGAATAGTGTCTGCGGCGGCGGCGGCCTTATGTCCGCCGGTTATCGCCCGCTTTGCCAGCGATTCGCATAACACCCGTCAGGGCGACTGATGCTAACAGCGGCGCTTCCCGGTTCCAGCAGGGAGGAATTTTAATCGGAGGGGATAAAATCAGTATGGAGGTTGAAAATGGTCATGGCACCAATCGCGGCGCCTCCCGGCGGGGAGGTGTCGCCACGCTGGAGGTGGGGGCGGTGCAGCTTTATCGAAACTACATCGACGGCCGGTGGGTGGAGTCCTCGACGGGCGAAACCTTTGAGAGCACCAACCCGGCCACCGGGGAGGTGCTGGGCCGCGTCACCAAGTCGGGCCGCGAAGACGTGGAGCGGGCCGTGGCCGCCGCCCGGCAGAGCTTCGAACGCTGGCGCCGCGTGCCGGCCCCCCGCCGGGGGGAAATCCTTTTCCGGGCGGGGGAAATCATGCGCCAGCGCAAGGAGGACCTGGCCCGCCTGATGACCCGGGAGATGGGCAAGGTCATCGCCGAGGCCCGGGGGGACGTGCAGGAAGGCATCGACATGACCTTCTACATGGCGGGGGAGGGCCGCCGTCTGGCCGGCGAAACGGTGCCGGTGGAGCTGCCGAACAAGTTCGGCATGTCGGTTCGCGACCCCATCGGCGTCATCGCCTGCATCACGCCCTGGAACTTCCCGTTCGCCATCCCCACATGGAAGATGATGCCCGCCCTGGTGGCAGGCAACACCGTCGTTTTCAAGCCGGCCAGCGATACACCGCTGGTCGCCCACGCCCTGGTCGGGATCCTGGAGGAGGCCGGTTTGCCCCCCGGCGTCATCAACCTGGTGTTCGGACCGGGGGACACGGTCGGCGAGGCGCTGCTGGCGCATCCCGACGTCGACATGGTCTCCTTCACCGGCTCCACCGAGGCCGGCAAGCACGTGGCGCAGAAGGCGGACGAGACCTTGAAGCGCGTTCACCTCGAACTCGGCGGCAAAAACGCCATCATCGTCATGGATGACGCCGACCTGGACCTGGCCCTGGAGGGCATCGTCTGGAGCGCCTTCGGCACCACCGGCCAGCGCTGCACCGCCGCCAGCCGGCTCATCGTCCACCGGGCCGTGCGGGAAGCCCTGACGGAAAGACTGGTCAGCCGCATCAACAAGCTGCGCCTGGGCAACGGCCTGGAGCCTACGACCGACGTCGGCCCACTGATCAACCGGCGGGCCGTGGAGAAGGTGCACCGCTACACCGAAATCGGGCTGCAGGAGGGCGCCAGGCTCCTGACGGGCGGACGCCCCGCCACGGACGGCGAGCTTGCCAAGGGATCGTTCTACATGCCGACCCTCTTCACCGACGTCAAGCCCCACATGCGCATCGCCCAGGAGGAGATCTTCGGCCCGACGACGGCCATCATCACCGTCGACGGCCTGGAGGAGGCCATCGAGGTCAACAACCGCACCGGGTACGGCCTCTCCAGCTCGATTTATACCCGCGACGTCAACCGGGCCTTCCAGGCCATGCGGGACATCACCACCGGTCTGGTCTACGTCAACGCCGGCACCATCGGGGCCGAGATACAACTGCCCTTCGGCGGCACCCGCGGCACCGGCAACGGCCACCGCGAGGCCGGACGGGCCGCCTTGGAGGTCTACACCGAGTGGAAGACCATATACGTGGACTACAGCGGCCGGCTGCAGCGTGCGCAAATCGACATTTAGGTAGGTAAAGGGGATACGGTAGGATGTTGCACCAAGGCACACCGGCATCGAATCGTATGGCGGCCGGAGGCTTGCAGCATCATCCCGATCGGCGACCCTCGCCAAGGTAAAGGGGATACGGTAGGATGTTGCACCAAGGCACACCGGCATCGAACCGTATGGCGGCCGGAGGCTTGCAGCATCATCCCGATCGGCGACCCTCGCCAAGGT
>DYIH01000185.1 GCA_020723785.1 Thermaerobacter marianensis | reverse complement strand
GCCCTGCAGGACACCCCTGCCGGAACCGCCGGCCAGAGCCTGGAGCTGGGCGACATCCACCGGCGCGGCCAGAATCTGCACCGTGCCGATGACGCTCAGTGCCACGACGCCCCAGGCGCAAAGCCGCGCCACCCGTCCCGGCGCCACCAGGCAGATGCTGCCGAGCCCGAGCCAGGCGGCCACCAAGAGCGCTCCGAAGATGTAGTATATCTTGAACATCAGAGCGTTGCCGCCCATCGCCAGGCTGAGCAGGTAAGCCACCGAGGCGATGCAGGACTGCGCCAGCGAGATGGTCCAGATCAATTGGTGCGGCTTGCGGCGCTCGGCGTACTGCCGGTAGACGAGGATGGCGAACACC
Source organism: Thermaerobacter marianensis (assembly GCA_020723785.1). Lineage (GTDB taxonomy): Bacteria > Bacillota > Sulfobacillia > DYIH01 > DYIH01 > DYIH01. The sequence continues at coordinate 3,499 of DYIH01000185.1, read as the reverse complement.
AGGCTGACGGCGGCCACCACCAGCGGGTAAGTGAGCATGAACGTCCCCCCCATTCAAACGTTTCCTGGGGCAAATATAACACGAACCACACAAAAGCGCTCTTCCGCGCGTTGGACAACCGCATCCGCCAGTTCGAATCCATTGGAGGATGGCGCACACAGCCGAGTGAAAACGGGAGGTGTCAGGTTTCAGCGATGGCCTACCGGACACAGCAGGCGCAGCCAATCGCCGCTCACCCATGCCGAGGGACCGCAGGTGGTCGGCGGTCAGGATGTTTTTGCGGAGGGTCAGCCAAAAAGCCGCTTGCGTTTCTTCGAAGTCCGGTTCCGGCAGCCCCTCCGCGGCGCAGGCGGCCAGCCAGTTCCCGGCCTTCCCCCGGTACCACCCTCAGCTATCGACCCTATCGACCTCGCCGGAGGCATCCTTGAGGCCGCCACGGAACTCCTTGATGCCGCGACCGATGGATCGTGCCAGTTCCGGCAGTTTGCGGGGCCCCAGGACGAGCAGCAGGATGGCCAGGACGATGACAAGCTCCGTTGGGCCGATGCGACCACCAAACATGGGTCATCACCTTCTCTGTTAATCAACTTAGGTGCTTCCTGACATGGCAGGACATGCGGAACTCGCATCAGACCATGCTTGATTCGCGAAGCTGCTGTCGGGCGGCCCTCTTACAATATCATGAAGAGCCATCCAGAGCAGCGGGGGTGGACCGCAATGTCGTCCCGGTTCAAGGCGGGAATTGGTTACATGGTCGTACTCTTCATCGCCCTGACGTCCTACGCGGCAGCCGTCGGGATCGACAGGACCGTGTCGGGCGGCAGGGAGAGGTTCCTGCAGGGGCAGGTGCTGGCGGAGAGGTGCCTCGATAAGGGTTTCTGCTACCTCGACGAGTACGACCGTGACAACGCCATCCTGCTCACGTCGGACAGGATGGTTTACCGGCTCCGGTCCAACCGTGTGCCGGGGTGGAAGCTGGACCAGGCCTACGGTAACCAGGTGTTCGTCAAAGGGGTTGTCAGGGGGAACGTGCTTCTGGTGAACGACCTGGTCGGGGGAGGAAAGGCCAAACTCTCGAAGGCCTGCCTCTAAGGGACTCGGTAAGGCCTGTGCATGGGAGGGGATCGCGCGTTGATCAGGAGGAACGGCGGACACGGCGCTGTGGGAGGCATGCTGGTCCTGCTGTTCCTCGTGGCGCTTTTCGCCACGGGCTGCGGGAGCGACGGTCGTCCGGCGGAGGTCGGGTTCGAGGACTACCTGGTCGAAACCGGCGAATTGGCCCGTCTGCTGTCCAGCCGCGACGTGGTGGTTGTCGACGCCCGTCCGGAGGAGGATTACCGCAAAGCCCACATACCGGGTGCCGTAAGCCTACCGAAGAGCCGTTTCCGGGAAGACCTGAAGACCGTGCTGGAATACAAGAGCGAGCACGGTTTCGCGGTGCCGCCGGAGACGGCGGAGCGCATCTTCGGGGAGGCCGGGGTCGATGAGCGCACACGGGTCATCGTTTACGACAGCCTCTCGTTTCCCGATGCCAGCATCGTCTGGGCGACGCTGACCTATTTCGGACACCGGGATGTCCGCGTGCTGAACGGCGGCTTTGAAAAATGGGTGAGGGAAGGGCGGCCCGTGAGCACCGAAAATCCGGCGCCGGTTCGCAAAAGATTCCGGGCTAGCCCGAACCCGGACATGGTGGCCTCCCTCCAGTGGCTGCTGGACAACCGGAACCGGGTCGTCGTACTGGACATGCGCAGCCTGGCCGAGTACGCGGGAATAGACGCGGCGGGGAACCCGCGCGGCGGCCACATTCCCGGTGCGATCAATGTGGAATGGAAGGAGCTGGCCGGCGACGGCACGGTGAAGCCGGCGGCGGATATCAGGCGCATCCTGCGGGAAAAGGGTCTTGATGATAGCGATGGCAAGGAGATCGTGACCTACTGCAACGTGGGCATCGGCCGTTCCACCTACGGTCTGATGGTGCTGAAGATGCTCGGCTTCGACCGGGTGCGGGTCTACGGCGGTTCCTTCGAGGACTGGTCGGCCAGCGGCCGGACAAAGGTGGCCACGAATCTGGCCGGCTCCCACAAGGACTGGCTCAGATGATTCCGGCAAAACCGCCGTGCCGGGGCCGGCGGTGTGCCAGGAGGGAAAAGGTGTGTGGTGGACGGGTCTGATCATCGGCATCCTGTTCGGGTTCACCCTGCACCGGGGCAGGCTGACCAGTTACCCGCGGATCATGGGCATGCTCCTGCTGCGGGATCTGAAAGCCATGAAATTCATGTTCACCGGGGTGGCGGTGGCCTCGCTCCTGTACGGTGTCGGCGAGCTTTTCGGTTGGGGGCCGGTGCCTAGAATCAACGGGTTCTTCGGCATCGGCCACCTGGTCGGCGGACTGATTTTCGGGTTGGGCCTGGCCTTGGGCGGGGTCTGCCCGGGGACATGCAGCGCCGCCGTAGGCGCGGGGCAGGTGGTGACCATGGCCGGCCTGCTCGGCTCGTTTGCCGGGGTTTTCGTGTACGATGTTCTGTTCCCAGTGGTGAGCGGCATCGGCGGTGAGCAGCGGTTCGTCACCCTGCCGGTCTTGCTCGGTGTCCGGTACGGTTACCTCGCCCTCGCCCAGGGTGTCGCCCTCTTGGGCCTGTGTTTTCTGCTGGACCGCTTCGATCCATCGCGCAAGCCCGGCAGCCCTTTCGAGGATTTCCCCCGCCTGCGCGGCGAGTGGGGGTGGCTGATCACCGGAGCCATGGCCGGCGCGCTGGTGGTGCTGAGCACGGCGCTCGGGAACTACCTCTCCTTCTCCGGCGGGTTCCTGGCCCTGGGCGCCCACCTGTCCGCTCTGACATCGTACCAGATGCAGAGTGTGCCGGCGCTGAGCGAGGTGACCGCCTGGCGGGCTCTGTTGGTGGCCGGCCTGCTCCCCGGGGCCTTCATTAGTTCCTACCTGGGCGGCACCATTGCCGGCGAGCGGCAGATTCCCCAGCTTTTCCAGCAAACCTTCGGGTCTCAGGTCTACCGCCGGGCGGTCATGGTGTTCGTCAGCGGCCTGCTCCTGGTATTCGGCGCTTCCGTGGGGGGAGGGTGCACCACCGGCGCGTTCCTCGTCGGTTGGCCCACCCTGTCCCTGGGCAGTTACGCCATGGGCATGGCCTTCTTCGCCACCGCCGTGTTGACGGCCAACCTCCTTTTCTGGCTAATGGGAGGTCTCTTGCGTCCGGGAAGGATGACGGGGGCATCACCGGCTATGGGAAGGAGTGGTGACCGATGAGTGAGCGTTTGAGCCGCCGGCGGTTCCTCCAGTACCTCGGGGTGGCGGGTGCCTCGGCGGCCCTGGGTTCGGCGGGCTATCTCGTATTCAGGGACAGGGACGGTGGCGTTCCAGCCAGTCTCATTCCAGACGACCGCACCCAGGTGAGCGATTTCACCCTGTCCCTCTACCGCGGCGAGTTCGGGACCACACGGGGCGACAGCCTCGGCTACTCCCCCCACTGCGTCAATTGCAAGG
>DYIH01000184.1 GCA_020723785.1 Thermaerobacter marianensis | reverse complement strand
GGAGCCGGTGGCGGGCGCCGACCTGTGCGTCGTCAACACCTGCGGCTTCATCGACGCCGCCAAGGAGGAATCGGTTCGGTCGATCCTCCAACTGGCGGCTTTGAAAAAGGCGGGGAACCTGCGCGGGCTGATCGTCGCCGGCTGCCTGGCACAGCGCTTCGCCGCCGAACTGCAGGCGGAGATACCGGAGATCGACGCCGTGGTCGGAACCGGCGAGTTCCCCAGGATCGCCGAGGTGGCCCGGACGGTGCTCGGCGGCGGACGCACCGCCGCCGTGGCCCCGCCCGCCTACGCCTACGACCGTGTCCTGCCGCGGCTGCGCACCACTCCCGGATACACGGCCTATGTCAAGATCGCCGAGGGCTGCGACCACACCTGCGGCTTCTGCGTCATCCCGCAATTGCGCGGAGCATACCGCAGCCGGCCGCTGGCCGCCATCGTGGAGGAGGCGACCGAACTGGCCGCCTCGGGCGTCAAGGAGGTCAACCTCATATCCCAGGATTCGACGTTTTACGGCCGGGATCTGGCCGGGAGGCCGCTCCTGCCCGACCTGCTGCGGGAACTGAACGCCATCCCCGGCCTGCGCTGGATACGTTTCCTCTATAATTACCCGACCCGCTTCACGGATGAACTGGCCCGGACGATGGCCGAACTGGACAAGGTCTGCCCCTACGTGGACATCCCTCTGCAGCATGGAAGCGACCGCGTCCTGGCCGCCATGGGGCGGGGCGGCAGGCGGGCCGACATCGTCCGCCGCATCGCCAGAATCCGCCGGCATCTGCCCGACGCCGCCTTCCGTTCGAGTTTCATCGTCGGCTTTCCAGGTGAAACGGGTGAGGATTTCCACCAGTTGCTGAGCTTTCTCGACGAGATCGCCTTCGACTACGTCGGTTTTTTTACGTACTCCCAGGAAGAGGGCACGCCGGCCGGCGCCCTGCCCGGCCAGGTGCCCCGGGCCGTCAGGGAGGAACGCTACCACCGGGCCATGGCCCACCAGCGGACCATCAGCCTGGCCCGCCAGGAACGCCGGGTGGGCCACGTTCTGGAGGTGCTGGTGGAAGGGGAGGAGCCGGGACAGCCCGGCCATTACCGTGGTCGCTGGCGGGGACAGGCGCCCGAGGTCGACGGGCAGGTGCTGTTCCGCTGCGCGGCCGGCGATCCCTTGCGGCCCGGCGACCTGGTTCCCGTGCGAATCGAGCGGGCCGAGGAATACGATCTCCTGGGTGTTCGAGTGACCCGGTGAGCCGTTGGCCCCGGCGGGCCGTCACCTCCACAGCGTTTGCGGCAAACCATTCCATCTCTCCGGACGGGGAGGAATCGCGGCCGTCCGGGAGAAACTAAACGTCCGGGAGGACGTTCGCTTCGTGTTTATCCGACGTGACCGGTTCCCCGCCACTATCGCGTTTGTGCTATTCGGATCGCTTTCGATTGCGGCACCCGCGGCCGCCGTTTCGCCGTCCCCGCCCGCCGTTTCGCCGTCCCCACCCGCCGTCGCAGGCGGCGCGACCGTTGCCGCCGCACCGCCCGCGACGGAACCCGAGGTCGAATCGGTTGCCGGGCTGGTCATGGAGGCCGGTAGCGGCCAGGTGCTGTACGAGAAAAACGCCCGCACCCCGATGCCGATGGCCAGCACGACCAAGATCATGACCGCCCTTCTGGCTCTGGAGAAGGGGCGCCTGGACGATGTGGTGACCGTCAGCTCCCGGGCCTCCCGGGTCGAGGGCAGCCGTATCTACCTGGAGGAGGGGGAGCGGGAGACCCTCCGAGATCTGCTCTACGCCCTGCTCCTGTCCTCGGCCAACGACGCCGCCATCGCCATCGCGGAGCACATCGCCGGCTCCGAAGAGGCCTTCGTCGCCATGATGAACGAAAAGGCGCTCGCCCTCGGCGCCCGCGATACCGTGTTCCAAAACCCGCATGGCCTTTCCAGCGAGGGGCATTACACGACCGCGCACGATCTGGCCCTGATCGCCCGGGCAGCCCTGCGGAACCCGACCTTCGCCCGCATCGTGAGCACCAGGGAGTATCGCATGCCCTGGCCGGCCAAGTCATCCGTCCGACTGCTTTACAACCACAACAAGCTCCTCTGGCGGGACCTGTCCACCGAGGATTTCCTGGTAACCGGCGTGAAGACGGGCTACACCCTGGCAGCCGGCAACTGCCTGGTGGCCTCCGCCCGGCGCGGCGACCGGGAACTGATCGCCGTCGCCCTCAACAGCGGACCGGGGGTAGAGTACCGGGACGTCCTGGCGCTGTTCCGCTACGGATTCGGTCAATTCACGCCACACCAGTTGGTTCGGCCGGGAGAGGTGGTCGCCCGACCGGTCCTCCCCGGGGGGCGATCAATCCCCGTCGTGACGGCCGAAGGCCTGAGGTGGAGCCTCGCCCGCGATGACACCACGGCGAGGGTGCAAAAAATCGTGGAACTCTCCGGCCCCATCCAGGTTCCGGTGGCCCTGGGACAACAGGTGGGGCACCTGCGGGTGCTCATCGAGGGCCGGGAGGTCGGCCGCATAGGCCTGATTTCCGCCGCGTCGGTCAACCCGCCGAGAGCGGCGGGCCGCTGGTGGGCGTGGACCCTGGGGCTTTTCTTCCTCTGGCGCGCCCTGTCCGCCCTGGACCGGTGGCGCCGGCGGGCGCGGCGCCGCCGCCGGGTTGGAACGTTGACCCCCGTTCCTTTCGACCTCGACCGCCGGCGCTGAATCGGCAACGCCGCAGACGGATCAGATCCGAGGTCCCCGCCGCATCACCGGATGCGGCGGGGTGGTTGGCAGCCCGAGGAGGCGGGTCCTGTCCACGCGCCGAAAAGAAAGAGAAAAAGCGCCCTGGCTTGCAAGGCGCTTTTCGGAAGGCTTTTCTGTTTCGTTCGTCCGCCTTCCGGGGGAGACGGGGCGATCAGATCTTGACGACGTTCTGCGCCTGAGGACCCTTGGCGCCCTGAACGACGTCGAAGCTGACCCGCTGGCCCTCATCGAGCGTCCGGAAGCCGTCCTCCTGGATGGCGGTGAAGTGCACGAACACGTCGCCCTCGCCGTCATCCAGCGTGATGAAGCCATACCCCTTCTCCGCGTTGAACCACTTAACTACACCCTGCAAGCCTGATACCTCCAACTGCCGGTGCCGCCATTACGGCAACCTACTGTATTTCACTGGCTTTTGCCAGCGCTGCGACGAGTATATCATATGCCTTGGGGCTCGTCTAGGACCAAGTTGGCAAATCCGTCCTTCCAGCCCCGTGTCTTATCCGACCCAAGCCAATCCTTGCGGGGAAGCCTCATGGTACGCATGGGGAGTGAAGTGCCCGCCGTTCGGCGAGGAACCGCGCGGAACGCGCCATGAGCGCGCTGCGGGAATCCGAATAACGGGAAAGGAGGTGGCGTTCGGTGCAGGCGACATTCGAGACCAAGATACGGGACATCTCCCTGTACCCGCTGTTTGACGAGATCGCCGATCTTTACGGCCGCGCCGAGCGCCACCTGTACGTGGACCGTTACGTGCATGGCCGTCCATTGAAGGAGCTGAAGCGTGCATACCTTGCGCGGTTCGGGCTCACGGCGCGGCAGTTCAACGCCATCCGGGCTGGGCTGGACAGCAAGGTTCGCGCGGCGCGCAAAGCGCACAACGTCCGCCGGGGCTGCCTGCGCGAGAAGATCAAGGCTGCGGAAAAGAAGATCTCCGCGCTGGAGCGCGGTCTTCAGCGTCCGGTCAAAGCGTGCGAACGCGGGAACAAGAAAACCGCGAAAGCCGCGTCCGGCAAGCGCGAAAAGAAAAGCCAGCGCCGGCTGCGGTTCGTGCTGCACCAGAAAAAGCGCCGGCTGGCGAAACTCCATGCCGAGCTGGCGGTGGCCGAGCGCGCGTCTG
>DYIH01000183.1 GCA_020723785.1 Thermaerobacter marianensis | reverse complement strand
GGTCGAAGGCCACGCCGGTCAGCAGGAGCGCGATGGGGAAGTGCACGACCATCGGGTGCAGTTCCATAATTCGTTCCTCCCGATTATCCCGTCTTGCGACTCAATTTTGTACGTTCAAGATTAAAATTCCATTAATGAAATTCAGACGCCGGTAAGATTTCGCAGGAGAGCGTGCTCGCGCAGGGGGTAGCGGCGGAGACCGTTACCTTGCATTATCCTGGAGTCTTGAGCCTGTCGCTCCGCGACCCAGGTTGTGCGACGGCTCAGAAGTCGCTTATAATCCGACCCCATTGAGAGAAAACTAATACTCGCTCGGCCCGGTTCCACGCCGGGCGAAATGGCCGGGAGGAGGATCGGTGGCATGCTGCGGATGCCGCAAATGGGGAAGGGACGGTTCGGGGTTCGCACGGCGCTGGCGGCTGCCTTGATCCTGGTTTTTCTGGTTCCTGCGGGTTGTCTCCGCCGGCCGGCGGCAAGGCCCCTGCCTATCGAGCAGCGGCTGACGATCAGCGTGGAGAAATTTCACTTTACGCCCGGTTCCATCGAGGTAAGGGCCAACAAGCGCGTCGCCTTGAGGCTCAAGAGCAACGACGTTACCTACGGCTTCGCCATCCCGGCCCTCCGGGTACGCACCATCATTCCCGCCAAAGGCGAGACGACGATCCAGTTCACCCCTGGCCGCAAGGGCAACTTCATCTTCCGCTGCACTCCGCCAGGACCCCAGCCCGGCTGCCGGAACATGCGCGGCACCCTGATCGTGAAATAACCTTGCCGTTCATCATACAGCGTTGCGTTGACGCTGTATCCTACCGTTTCCCCTTTACCTCGACGAGGGTAACCCATCGGGATATCGGTGCGGATACGCGATACCTGTCCATTCATCGGAGCGCGTTGCGTTGACGCTGTATCCTGCCGTTTCCCCTTTACCTACCATAAGGTTTATAATGTCGTGGGGAGGGGCGCGCCCTTGGGGCACGACGTCATCATCATCGGCGGCGGCCCCGCCGGTGTCAGCGCGGCCATCTGGTGCCGGCGCCTTGGACTGCGGGTGCTGGTCCTTGAGCGACACAGCGCGGTGGGCGGTCAGGTGCTCGACATCCGCAGGCCCATCCCGGATTATCCAGGACTGCCGGCCCCGGACGGACCCGCCCTGGCGGGGGCCTTCGCCCGGCACCTGGAAGACGTCGGGGCGCTCGTGCGCTGCGGCAGCCGGGCGGTTGCCGTTAACGCGGCCCTTGGAGAGGTGGTCCTGGCCGGAGGCGAAACCCTGGCCGCCCGCCGGCTGATCCTGGCTACCGGCGCACGGCCCCGCCGCCTCAACGTGCCCGGCGAGGCGGAGATGCTGGCCCGCGGCGAAAGCTACCGTGGTTCCAGCGACGCCCACCGGTTCCGCGGCCTGTCCGTGGTGGTCGTGGGTGGGGGCGACCGGGCGCTGGAGAACGCCGTCTTCCTTGCCGAAGCCGGCGCCAGGGTTACCCTGATCCACCGCGACGACCGGTTCCGTGCCAGGCCGGTCTATCTGGAGGCGGCGCGGCACCATCCCGGCATCACCATGTGGAAACACGCCCGGGTCACCCGCATTCTCGGCGCCGGCCGCGTCGAGGGGGTGGCCGTCGAACCGGCGGACGGCGGGGAAGAGCAGGCGGTGGAGTGCGCGGCTGTTTTCGTCTACATCGGCATGGAGCCCGACAGCGCCCTGGTTCGCGGTCAGGTCGTATTGGAGCCGGACGGCCGCGTGCGCACCGACGACTGGGGCCGGACGAGCGCGCCGAACGTATTCGCCGCAGGGGATGTCCGCACCCCGCCGGTCCTATCCAGTATCGCTACGGCGGTCGCCCAGGGTATGGCCGCGGCCAAGGCCATTTCCCTGGAACAGGATTAACCCGGAAGCGGGGGTGGGGGACCTGTCGCAAGACAGGATCAGCCTGCTGGGCATGCGGTTCTATGGACGTCACGGCGTGTATTCCTTCGAACGGGAACTGGGACAACCCTTCGAGGCCGATATCGAAATCGAAACCGACCTGGCCCAGGCCGGTTCCACCGACGACCTGACCCGCACCATCGACTATTGCCGCCTCTACGAGATCGCCAAGGACGTGATCGAGGGGCCGCCACGGCGGTTGATGGAGTCCCTGGCCGAGGAAATCGCCCGCCGGGTGCTGGCCTTGGCGGGGATCAACCCGGTCACCGCGGTCACCGTCCGCGTCCGCAAACCACGGGCACAACTTCCGGGCACCGCTGGCGCGGTCCAGGTGGAGATCCGGCGCCGCCGCCAGCCTGCGTAATCCAAGGTCTTGACACACCCGGCTGGCCGGCCATCCCCCTGCCCGGTCCATCCCAGCCTGAGTTAAAGTTTTATCGTCCGCTATTTTAGATGCTTTATTATTTAATATATTCACAAAATCCACATTGGTTATCCATAATTCCTTCACAGCCCCCGGCCAGAATGATTCTAAAATCCAAAACGAGAGTGGAGGTTCGATACTTATGAATGAACCGACTGCAAAAGCGAAGGGCGGGAACAAGGCGAAACCCGTCGTCCTTGCCGTCATCCTCGCGGCGGTACTGGGTGTGGGAGGTTATGTCGTCGCTGTCCGGGGCGGCGACAGGAACGCAGGCTACGAGGGGAACACGGTGGCGGCGCAGGAAGCCGTTCCCCTGACGACAAGCGAACTGCGCAAGCTGCCACCCCTGCCCGAGACGGACGCGGTCAAGCCGACGGGCAAGGTCCGCGAGAGAACCATCACTATCAAGGAAGGCAGGCAGGAAATCGCGCCCGGCGTTACCGTCAAGACCTTTGCCTTCGACGGGCAGGTGCCCGGCCCCGTGCTGCGTTTCACGGAAGGCGACAGGGTGCGGATTACATTCAGGAACGAGTTGAAGGAACCGACCGCCATCCACTTTCACGGCATGCACCTGCAGAACCAGATGGACGGGGTGCCCCCTCTGACGCAGAACCCGATCCAGCCGGGGGAGAGTTTCACATATGAGTTCATCGCCCCCCATGCCGGTACGTACATGTACCACTCGCACTTCAATTCCATCGCCCAGATCGACGCCGGGATGTATGGCGCCCTGATCATCGACCCGCAGAGCCCGTTGGGCCAGCCCGGGTTCGACAAGGACGAGGTCTGGGTGCTCAGCGCCTGGACCGGCATGGATGCGGGGATGAAGATGGAGGATATGAAGGGCATGGACCACAACCAGGGGGATATGGGGTATATCTACTATACGATCAACGGCAAGGCCTTCCCGATCGTCAAACCCCTCCAGGTGAAAAAGGGCGACGTGGTCCGGCTGCGGCTCATCAACATCTCAAACCTGGTTCACCCGATGCACCTGCATGGCCACGATTTCCGGATCATCGCCAAGGACGGCCATCCGGTCAGGGATCCCCAGGTGATGAACACGATCACCCTGAACCCGGGTGACATCTACGACATTGAGTTCATCGCCGACAACCCCGGCCAGTGGGTCTTCCACTGCCACCAGTTGCACCACACGGCCAACAACGGGCAGGAGCCGGGCGGCCTCATCGGGGTGATCGCCTACGAGGAGTCCCGGCCCGGAGGCCAAGGCGGCCAAGCCCCGGTGTCCGCGTCCGAGCGGGGCCCGGTTCGCTAGGCATTGTGTTCCGCGCCGGTCATCTCCATGAGGTCGCCGATGACCCTGTCGCTGGCCTGCAACGGCGCGCCGGCCTCGACGGTGATCTCGGAGAGGGTAACATGGTTGTGCGGGAAGGCGGCGACCTGGCCGGGCCCGGCGCTATATGTCTGTGGCGCCGCGCCTGCATCAAGGCGCGGCAGCCGCCACGCCATAGAGACTGTCGCGCAAAGGACCGGAGAACATCTACCGACCTCTAACGGAATGCCTGCCGG